>NZ_JBSFGK010000109.1:0-23196 GCF_053596495.1 Kitasatospora sp. NPDC001683 | reverse complement strand
GGCCGAAGTTGAACGACCCGCGGGAGGGTTCGGTGGTGTCCCACTTCATCTCGTTCTCCGGTCCAGGTCCGGGGGCCGCCGCCGTCCGTGCGTCGGACTCAGGCCTCCGCGGCGGCCGGCTGCGCCTTCTCCGCGGCCGAGCGGGCCATCGCCGCCAGGACCTCGCGCAGCTGGTCGAGGGTGGCTTCGTCGACCACCCGGTCGCCCTTCATCTTGGCGCCGGCCACCGGGATGGACATCGACTCGGGCAGCACGTCGGCGCCCATCATCCGCAGCGTCTCGATGGTCCATTCGCGGGCCCGCGCACCGCCGGTGGTGGCCGGCGAGGCGGTCACCACGGCGACCGGCTTGTCGACCAGCTCCCCGCCGCCGACGATCCACTCCAGGCCGTTCTTCAGCACCCCGGACATCCCGGCCGCGTACTCCGGGCTGGTGATCAGCACCGCGTCGGCGCTCGCCAGCTCGGCCCGGAACGCCAGCACCGACGCGGGCGGGGCGACGACCTCCACGTCGTGCTCGAAGTACGGCAACCCCGCGAGTCCCTCGAACACCGTCATTTCGGTGTCCGGGCCGCACAGTTCGGCGGCGGTGAGCGCCACCTTGCGGTTCAGCGAGCCTTCGCGCAGGCTCCCGACGATCGCCACGAACTTCATCCCTGTCCCATCTCTCGTTCCGTGTACTGCCATTGTCACGCGATCGACGCCACCGCCGCACGCCGTACCGCGGTGACGGCCGCCACGATCTGACGACTGACCAGATGGCGGTGGTCGGCCAGGTAGAAGTGGTCGCCCTGGTAGACGTGCAGTCCCCGGTAGTCCCGGGTGTGGCGTTCCCAGGCGGCCAGCCGCGGGCGGTCGACCAGCAGGTCGGCGCCGCCGCCGAAGGCGGACAACGCCACCGGCAGCGGCTCGGCGGCCAGGTCGGGCCGCCAGGTGTCGACCAGGGCGAAGTCGTTGCGGAAGGTCGGCGCGAACACCCTCCACAGCAGGTCGTCGTCCAGCACGGCGGGCGGTGTCGCGCCCACCGCCCGCAGCCAGTCGCGCAGTTCGGCGTCGGACAGGTGGTGGCGGGCGGACGGCCCGGCGCCGTGGCCGGTCGACGGCGCCCCGCAGGAGGACAGGCCCAGCCACAGCGGCGCCCGCCGCCCCGGCCGTGCCAGCCGGCCGGCCAGCTCGTAGGCGACCAGCGCTCCCATGCTGTGGCCGAAGAACGCGTACGGCCGGTCCAGCCACGGGGCGAGCTCCCGCTCCAGGAAGTCGGTGAGCTCGTCGGCGTCGGTCAGCGCCGGGCGGTCGGACAGCCGCCCCCGGCCGGGAGCGTCCACCAGGCACAGCTCCCAGTCGCCGGGGAACAGCTGCTCCCAGCCCCGGTAGAGCAGGTGCGAACCGCCCGCGTGGTGGAACAGGAACAGCCGCAGCGTGGCGTCCGGCCGCGGCCTGGGGCAGGTCACCGCGCCGCGCACCAGCGGGCGCACCCGGGCCGGGCCCGCGGGCACCGCGCTCACCCGCGGGCCGCGGCCAGTGCCGCGTCGACCGGGTGGGCGGCCGGGTGGGCGGCCATGAGCCGGCGCATCCGGGCGAACTCCACGACCTGTCCGGCGACCGCCTCCAGCTGGGACTGCAGCCGGGCGTCGGTGCAGCGGCCGTCCGGACCGAACCCGGCCTCGACGGTGTTCACCGCCACGCCCAGCGGCGTCGGCCAGCCGCGCAGTGCGCACACCACGTCGCGCAGCGCCGACAGCGTGGACACCGCGCCCTGCCAGCCCGCGCCGACCGCCAGGCAGCCGACCGCCCGGCCGGTGAAGTACGGCCGCGCGTCGCCACGCAGCTCCTCGACGTGGTCGAGGGCGTTCTTCACCAGGCCGGAGATGCCGCCGTGGTAGGCCGGGCTGGCGAGCACCAGCCCGTCCGCGGCCGCGATCTCGGCGATCAGCCGCTCGGCCCGCGGCTCGCCAACCGGCTCGCGCGGGTCGTACAGCGGCAGCAGCAGGTCCTCGCCGGCGATCAGCGAGGTCCGTGCGCCGAGCCGCTCGGCTTCGGCGAGCACCGCGCGCACCGCCCGCTCGGCGGTCGAGCCGAGCCGGGTCGATCCGCCGATGCCGACCAGTAGCGGCGGCTGTTCCATTACCCCTCCTTCTGTCTTCTGCCGACCGGTCAGGCTGCGACGGGCGCCGTGGGGGCGCCGGCGTCGCTGCGGGCGCTCTCGTGCAGGTCGCGCCGGTGGATGAAGACGAATCCGATCACGGCGCCGACGGCCGCGATCACGGCGCACCACACCATCACGTCACCGAGGGCACCCACGAAGGCGCTGCGGGCGGCGTCGGTGACTCCGGCCAGGGAGTCGGCCGGGACGGCCTGGGCCAGGGCGCCGGTGCCGGACACCGCGACGGTGCGGCCGACCGGCTCGGCCTGCGCGCCGAGCGCGGAGCCGGCGGTGGAGGCGGCGAAGGCCGCGACCACCTTGTGGTGGAAGAGCGCGCCGAACGCGGCCACCCCGACCGCGACACCGACCTGCTGGAAGGTTTCGCCCATGCCGGAGGCCATGCCGGCCTTCTCGGGCCGGACGACGCCGATGGTGATGGCGGCCCGCGGCGGGTTGAACAGGCCCATGCCGATGCCGGTGACGATCATGCTGGGCAGCATCGCCGTCCAGTCGCTGCCCGGCTCGACCAGGGTGATCAGACCCATGCCGACCGCGATGAAGGCGATCGAGGCGCCGATCAGCACGCCGGGCTGCACCGAGGCGAGCGCACCACCGGTGATCGCGGCGACGATGAACAGGGTGATCATCATCGGCATGAAGCGCAGGCCGGTCTCCCACGGCGAGTAGCCCAGCACGTTCTGCACGTAGGAGATCTGCAGGAACACCGCGGCCAGGCTGGTGGCGTTGGACAGCAGGGTGGCCAGGCACACGCCGCTGAAGGTGCGGATGCGCAGCAGCGACAGGTCGAACATGGCGGCCTCGCCGCGCCGCAGCTCGACCACGACGAACAGCACCAGCAGCAGCACGCCGCCGGCGAACGCGCCGAGGATCGGGGCGCTGGTCCAGCCGCTGGACTCGGCGCGCAGGAAGCCGAGCACCAGCAGGGCCAGGCCGAGGCCGAAGGTGATCATGCCGAGCCAGTCGATGCCGTACGGGACCTGCTCGCGCGACTCGTTGAGCTTGGCCAGGCCGATCAGCAGGGCGATCACGCCGATCGGGACGTTGACCAGGAAGATCCACCGCCAGCCGAGGCTGTCGGTCAGCAGGCCGCCGATCAGCGGACCGAGGGCGAGGGCCAGGCCGGCGATGCCGCCGAACACGCCGAACGCCTTGCCGCGGTCGGCGCCCCGGAACTCGTTGCCGATCAGGGCGGGCCCGACCGAGAACAGCACGGCGGCGCCGATGCCCTGCACGCCGCGCGCGAGGTTCAGCGCGAGCACGTCCTGCGCGAGGCCCGCGGCCAGCGAGGAGAGGGTGAACAGCACCAGGCCGGTGCTGAACACCCGCTTGCGGCCGAGGCGGTCGGCCAGCGAGCCGCCGGTCAGCAGGAACGCGGCCAGGGTGAGCGTGTACGAGTCGATCACCCACTGGAGGTCGGAGAACCCGGCGTCGAGGGTCTCCCGCAGGTGCTGGAGCGCGACGTTGACCACGGTCACGTCCAGCATCAGCATGAACATCGCCACGCACGCCAGTGCCAGGGTCCATCCCCGGGCGGAACCTCCCGTCGCCGCGGCGGCCGACGGGTTCTCGGCTGACATCACGCAAGTCCTTTCGTCACACGGGGCGGTGGCCCCGCTGTTTGGGTGGTGCACCGCTCATCGCCCGGTGCCGACTCCGCTCGTCGCCGGGTGCCGGCTCCGCTCATCGCCAGGTGCCGGTCGCCGGGTCGTGGACGCCGCGCACCGCGCCCTCGATCCCGGTCACCGCGATCAGGGCCCGCCCGTCCGGGCCGACCAGGGCGCAGTGCTCGGTGCCGTCGGCCGCGAACCAGTGCCGCAGCAGCAGGCCCTTCGGGTGGGCGGCGGCCAGCGCGGGATCGTTGGCGCCGGTGTACAGGCGCACGTCGGCCAGCGCGGTGGGCACGATCACGGGTACCGGGCCGGAGGTGCGACCGTCGAGCACGCTGGTTCGCAGCAGGCAGTCCAGGGCGGTGCTGGGAATCAGGAAGCGGTCGAACACGCTCTGCGTGGGGAGTTCCAGCCGCAGGTCGGCGGCGCCGCCGTCGGAGAGCAGTCTGGGGTTACGCAGGGAGCTGAAGACACCACTCAACTCTACCGTCGTCCCGGCGAGTTCGTAGGTGTTCGGAGCACTCCGGCCGACTTCGGCGACGGGCGGGCAGAGCGGACCCTCCGTCAGGGTGCGGGCCAGGGTGACCGTCATCCGGCTGTGCTCACGGGCGGGCACCGGTCCGTCGGCCGGGGTGAGCACCCGGACCGCGACCCGGTCGCCGTCGCGTTCGGCGGTGACCTCCAGGGTGCGCGGCCAGCGGTGCTCGGCGGCGCGGATGAACCGGGAGAGCACCACGTCGCCGATCCGGGCCGGCAGCAGGCCGGGGGCGAGTGCCGCGGCGGCCTCGGCGGCCAGCTCCAGGATGAAGGTGCCGGGGACGGTGGGCCGGCCGTCGACCAGGTGGTCGCGCAGGTACGGGTGGGCGTCGAGGTCGACCCGGCAGGTCCAGACCGCGGTGCGGCCGGTCCGGGCGGGCGCGGCGGTCAGGAAGGCCCGCGGCACGGCGACCAGCGGCCCGGGCGCGGGCACGGCCCGGGCGGCGGCCCGGAAACCGGGGGCACGGCGCTCCAGGGTGGCCCAGTCGGCGTCGCCGATCCAGCTGGTGGCCAGTCCGTGGCTGCCCCGGCCGGCCAGTTCGGTGCGGAAGAACGCCCGGCCCTGTTCGTCCGTCAACTGACCGATCTCGTTCTGCCGGGCGAGCAGCGCGCCGGCGGGCGTGTCGGCCGAGGCCATCCCGGACTCGATCCACAGCCCGGACGTGAACGCGACCTCGTCCCGGCCGTCGATCGCACGGGCGTGCGCGGCGGCCAGCATCAGGTACTCGTTCGCGGCGCCGTAGTCGGGCTCGCCGCGCAGGCCGATGAAGGCGGACACCGAGCTGACGGCGCACCACAGCGCGGGCCGGCGCTCGCCGAACGCGGCGCGCAGGTGGGCGTGGCCGCGGACCTTGACGTCCCGGACGGCGCGGAAGTCGGCGACCTTCTTGCGGGTCACCCCGGCGGAGCGGCCCAGGCCCGCGCCGTGCACCAGGACGTCGACCCGGCCCTCGACGGCGAGGACCTCCTCGACGGTCTTGCGCACGGCGCCCTCGTCGAGCACGTCGCACTGGCGGTAGTGGACCCGACCGGGGCCGCACAGCGCCTCGAGGTCGGCGATCACCCGGGCCCGTTCGTGGCGCTGGACGGCGCGCTCGTAGCGGCGGCCGAGGGCGGCCGGGTTCTCGCCCGGGTGGCGGGCGGCCAGTTCCCGCAGCGCCTCGACCCGGGGCGCGGGCGCGGCGGCGTCGGCCGGGTCGGGGGCGGCACCGGAACCGAGCAGCCAGACCGCCTGCGGGGTGCGGCCGTCGACGAGTTCGCGCACCAGGTGGGCGGTGAGCCCGCGGGCGCCGCCGGTGGCGACCACGACGGGGGCGTCGGGCAGGGCCGGCGCCTGCCCGGCGGCCGGGACGGGGACGGGCAGCAGTTCCAGTCGTTCGCCGGCCAGGTGGTAGGCGGCGGGGATGAACCGCTCGGCGGCGGACTCCTCGGCGAGCAGCGCCAGCGCCGCGCCCGCCTCGGTGCGGTCGGTGACCACGGCGAACATCAGGCAGTCCGTCAGTTCCTGGGAGAGGCTGCGGACCAGGCCGGTGAACAGGCCGCCGTGCGGGGCGGGGACCAGACCGTCGGCACCGTCCAGCACCAGCACCGCGAAGGAGCGCAGGTCCGGGGCGCGGTGCTGGGCGGCCAGGAACGCCAGGTCGTGCAGCTCGAGCAGGCGCTCGGACGCGGCGTCGCGCGACCCGTCCTGGACGCCGGCCAGGACTCGTACGTGGGTGAGGGCCCGGCCGCGCCCGTCGAGCAGGGCGGCGAGGTCCTCGGGCCGCTCCAGTCGGACGGCGGGCACGCCGTCCGACGGCGTGGCGCCGCGCGGTACGGCGATCAGGCAGTCGGTGGGCAGCGGGAGGCCGGCCAGCGCCGCCGGGTCGTCGGTGAGCAGCAGGGTGCCCTCGGGGACGGCGGCCAGCGGCTCGCGCACCCGCCGGGCGGGCACCGGGTGCAGGGTCAGGGCGTGCCGGGCGAGGTGACCGGTCAGCAGCTGCGGCCCGGCGGGGTCGGCGGCTGCGTGCGCCGGGGTGACCCGCACGGTCGGGGTGTGGGCGTCCTCGACGGGCCGCAGCCGGCTCGGCTCGCCCCGGCGAAGCGCCTTGAGCAGGGCGACGGTGCCCTCGGCGCCCCGGTAGTCGCGGGGCTCGGCGGGGGCCGCGGGGGCCTGCGGGCGGCCGAGGGCGAGCTCGCCGAGCACGGGCAGTCCGCGCTGCTCGGCGGTGCTGCGCCGGGTGAGGACGAAGCCGACGGCGGCGTCGGCGACCGGGCGCGGGTCCCGGGCGGGCAGGCCCTCGACGGCGGTGCTGACGCCCATCACCACGGCGAGGTCGATCTCGCCGTCGCGCAGGTAGCGGACGGCCGTGGCGAGCGCGGACAGCGCGGAGTCCCGGCCGGCGTCGACGGTCATGTTGGGGCCGTGCAGGTCGAGGCGCTGGACGACGCGGGCGGCGATGACGTTGGGCATCAGGCCGGGATAGGCGTCCTCGTTGATCGGCGGGGTGAGGCCGCGAACGGTGTCGGCGAGCGCCGAGGCGGGCAGCCCGGCGGGGGCGGTGACGTGCCGCTCGAGGTCGTCGAGGTGGTAGCGCAGGGCGTAGCCGTGGGCGTTGCGGGTGGGGCCGCTGTGGCCGACGAACACCCCGGCTCGATCGGCGAGCCGCCGGTCGCCCACCCAGTCGCCGGCGATCCGGTCGGCGCACCGCAGGGCCATCAGCTGGCTGCGGTCCATGGCGGCGATGGCGGACGGTGCGAGCCTGGCCTCGAGCGGGCTGGGCACGGGGTAGGCGTCGCCGAAGGTGGCGGGCCAGTCGGCGGCGGCGCCGGCCAGCCAGCGGTCCAGTTGCTCGGGCGAGGGGTCGCCGGGCAGGTGGGTGCCGGCCGCGACCACCACGACCGGGTCGTCGGCGTCCGCCGCGGGCCGCTCGGGGGTGACCGGGGGGCGGTCGGTGAGCAGCAGGTGGCCGTTGGTGCCGCCGAAGCCCATGGCGGAGATGCCGACGGTGCGGCGGCCGCCGTCCCGCTCGGGCCAGGCCAGGTCGGCAGTGGGCACCTCGACCCCGGTGGTGCCGTCGGGCAGGCCGGTGAACTGGCGCTGGCCGGGGATGGTCCGGTGACCGAGGGCGAGCAGCGCGTGCACCGCGGAGACCGCGCCGGCGGCCCAACCGGCGTGTCCGACCAGGGATTTGTTCGAGGTCATGGTCCAGGTGCGGCCGGGCGCGGCGGCGGTGAGGGCGCCCAGTTCGGTGCGGTCGCCGGCCGGGGTGCCGGTGGCGTGGGCGACCACCCAGTCGACGTCCTGCGGGTCGGTGGCCGCGGACTCCCAGGCGCGGTGCAGTGCGATCTGCTGCCCGGCCGGGTTGGGGGCGTAGATCGCCTTGCCTCGGCCGTCGGAGGAGCCGCCGAAGCCGGCCACGTAGCCGAGGATCGGGTCGCCGTCGGCGACCGCGCGACGGTGGGTCTTCAGGGCGAGGACCGCCGCGCCGTCGCTGAACAGCACCCCGTCGGCGCCGCGGTCGAGCGAGCGCACCTGCCCGGAGCGGGACAGGCCCCGGAGCTTGGAGAAGAGCACCAGGTTCTGCGCGGTCAGCGCGAAAGCCCCGCCGCACAGGGCGACATCGGCCTCTCCGGCGCGCAGCGCGCGCACCCCGATGTCGATGGTGTACAGCGAGGAGGAGCAGGCGGTGTCGACCACCACGATCTCCGCGTCCGCCGGCAGGTCCGGGACGGCGGCCCGGGCGATCCGGTACGGCAGGACCGCGTCGGGGGTGCCGGCCGCCAGTGGGTAGCGGCGCTCCAGGCCGTCCGGGACGGGCAGGCCGGCGTCGCCGAGCAGCCGGCGGGCACCGGTGGCGACCAGGGTGTGCTCCAGGTGCTGGCTGCCGTCGGGGGTGAGGCCCACGGCGAACAGCTGCCGGTCGGACGGACGGACCGTGACCTTCTCGGTGGCGCCGAGCAGCGAGTGCCGCAGCCACAGGGCGGTGTACTCGTCGGCGGTGAACGCCCCGGAGTCGATCTCCGCGCGCAGCGCGGGGTGCGGGGTGAACCCGGTCATGAAGCCGGACACCCGGGCGTACGTCTTGTCCTCGGCGGCGGCGTCCGGCGACCAGACCGTGTCGAGGTCGATCCGGTCGCCGGGTTCGCCGAAGACGGGCTCGCCCTCGGTGAGCAGCCGCCAGAACTCCTCGGGGGTGCTGGCGCCGGGCACGGCCAGGCCCATGCCCACCACGACCACCGCGTCGCCGTCGACGTCGTCGGCCACCGCGAGGTCGTCGGCCACCGCGTCCGCGGCGGTGTCGGGCCGGGGCTGGGGCGCGCCCAGTTCGAGGGTGCGGCCGTCGAGCGCCACGGCGTCCGGGCCGGTCAGGAACGCGGCGACCCGGGCGGCGGCCGTGTCCCAGCCCTCGGCGGGATGCAGGGCGTGGATCCGCACGCCGGGGGCGGCCGCCGCGAGCAGTTCGCGGACGGCCTCCTCCAGCTCCTGCCGTTCCCCGCCCGGCGGCCCGACCAGCAGCAGGGCTCCGCCCGACGGCAGGGCGCGGACGGCCTCGGCGGCAGCCTGCCGGGCGGCGGGCAGCCGCCCGGCCCGGTCGGCCGTCACGACCGCGGCGGAGGGCCGACCGGCCGGGCCGGCCTGCGCGAGCACTGCGGCGACGGCCGGGCCGGCCGGCTCGCTGGCGAGCACGCGGACGTCGGCGAACGCGTCGGTCAGGGACGCCACTGCGCCGGGGTCGGCGGCGACCAGGACGGTGCGCGGGGCGGGGTCGATCGGCATGGTGACTCCGTGGGATCCTTCGTGCGTGATGGTCGGTCAGCTCGCGAACGCCGGCGCGGCGAGCACGAGTTCGGCCACGTCGGCCAGGGTGGACTGGGCGATGAACCGGCCGGGCTCGATCGACTCGCCCAGACCGAAGCGCTCGGCCACCTTGGCCAGCATCTCCACCCGCTTCAGCGAGTCGATCCCGAGGTCCGCCTCCAGATCCGCGTCCGCGGTGACCATCTCCACGGGGTAGCCCAGCGTCACCGCGAACAGCTCGCGCAGCTGCGCCACCACCTCCTCCAGGCCCAAAACCGCCGCCACAGCAGGCTCCACAGCGGCAGGCTCGGCCACCACGGTCGCCGCCACCGCGGGCGCAGCCGCGGACTGCCCGAACGCCGGTGCGGCGAGCACGAGTTCGGCCACCTCGGCCAGGGTGGACCGGGCGATGAACCGGCCGGGCTCGATCGACTCGCCCAGACCGAAGCGCTCGGCCACCTTGGCCAGCATCTCCACCCGCTTCAGCGAGTCGATCCCGAGGTCCGCCTCCAGATCCGCGTCCGCGGTGACCATCTCCACGGGGTAGCCCAGCGTCACCGCGAACAGCTCGCGCAGCTGCGCCACCACCTCCTCCAGGCCCAAGCCCGCCGCCGCAGCAGGCTCCACCCCGACGGGCGCGGCCACCACGGGCTCGGCCACCGCGGGCGCCGCCACGACGGGCTCGGCCACCACCGGCTCGGCGACCACGGGCTCCGCCACGGCCGACAGCGCGCTCGCGACGGTGACGTCCGGGACACTGCGCCGCACCAGCCCGGACAGGCCCGCCCGGCCGCACTCCACGAACCGTTCGGCGCCCTCGGCGTGCAGCGCGCGCACGGCGTCCAGGAACCGCACCGGAGCGGTCAGCTGACGGACCAGCAGCTCCTTGAGGTCGTCCCGGTCGCCCGCCCACCCGCCGGCGACCGGCGAGTACACCGCGTGCCGCAGCGGGAGTTGCCGGATGCCGACGATCCGCTCGCGGAAGTCGTGGGCGGCGGCGGCCAGGCCCGGGCTGTGGAACGGGTAGGGCGCGTTCAGCCGTATCGTGCGCACGCCCAGGGCCTCGGCGAGCCGGGCGACCAGGGCCACCGAGTCGTCGGGTCCGGCGACCACGGACTGCCGCGGAGCATTGACCACGGCGAGCGCCAGCGCGCGGTCGGCGGCCGCACCGACCAGGTGGGCGGCGCGGTCCGCGGACAGTTCCAGGGCGAGCATGCCGCCGTGGCCGGGGTAGTGGGCGAGCAGCGCCTCGGCCCGGTGGCACACCAGCCGGGCGCCGTCTACCGGGTCGAACGCGCCGGCGAGGGTGAGGGCGGCGATCTCCCCCATGCTGTGGCCGACCAGGGCGTCGGCCGGGCCGGCCGGGCCGGCCGTCCGGTACCCGCCGACCGCGGCGGTGAACACGGCCAGCTGCAGCGCGAACGGGTCCTCGCGGACCAGCTCGGCGGCCGACGGGGCGTCGGTGCGGGTGAGCAGGCCGCTCACGCCGGGGCGGCCGAACTCGGCGGCGACCCGGTCGGCGGTGCGCAGCGCCTCGGTCAGCCGGTCGTCGTCCCGGTCGGCGAACATGCCGGGGGTGTAACCGCCCTGCCCGGGCAGCAGGTAGACGGTCTGTACTGCCATCACGCGTCCTTCGTGGGTGTCGTCTGAGTACTCGTCGGGGTGTTCGCGGTCGCCGGCGGGGTCACCAGGTGACGGGCAGTTCGCGGACTCCGTAGAGCACCATGTCGTGGCGGAACGGCAGGTCGGTCAGCGGCTTGGCCATCTTCAGGTTGGGCAGCCGGCTGAACAGGCCGGCGAAGACGGTGCTCAACTCGACCCGGGCCATGGTGAAGCCCACGCACTTGTGGAAGCCGTGGCCGAAGGCGACGTGGCTCTGCGAGTTCTCCCGGTGGATGTCGAACCGGTCGGGCTCGGGGAACACGCTGGCGTCCCGGTTGGCGGCGTTGAGCATGACCAGCAGGCCCTCGCCGGCCTTGATGGTCTGCCCGCCGACCTCCAGGTCCTCGACGGCGGCGCGGGGCAGGCCGGCGTGGTTGATGGACAGGTAGCGCAGCAGTTCCTCGATGGCCTGCGGGATCAGCGAGGGGTCCGCCTTGAGCTCCTCCAGCTGGTCGGGGTGCTCCAGCAGGGTCGCGGTGCCCAGGCCGATGATCTGCGCCATGGTGTCGTAGCCGGACAGCAGCAGCAGCGCGGCCAGGCCGACGAACTCGGCGTGGTCGATCCGGCCGGCCTCCTGGTGGGCGGCCAGCCGGCCGAGCATGTCGTCGGTGGGGTTCTGCTCCCGGTCGGTCACCAGCCGGTCGAAGTAGGCCATCAGCTCGCCGGCCGCCTGGCCGACCTGCTCGGGGGTGCTGCGGCGGTCGAGGATGGTGTCGGTGAGGCCGACGAACAGCGGGGCGTCCTCATAGGGCACGTCGAGCAGTTCGCACATCACGGTGGCGGCCATCGGGAAGGCCAGCTGGGTGACCAGGTCCGCGCTGTTGCCCTGCTCCTCCAGGCGGTCCAGCAGGCCGTCCAGGATGGCCTGCATCTGGGGGCGCTTGGCCTCCATCGCGTTGATCAGGAACTCGCGGGTGATCAGGCGGCGCAGCCGGCCGTGGTCGGGCTCGTCCTGGTTGAGGAAGAAGCCGGGGGGCAGCGGGGTGTCGCCGGAGATGTAGGAGGGGTAGCCCGGGGTGTTGGGGTCGGAGCTGAGCCGGTGGTCGGTCAGCACGGCCCGGACGTCCTCGTGCCGGGTCACCACCCAGACCTCCTCGCCGCGCGGTACGGCGACCTTGAACACCGGCTGCTCGGCACCGAGTTCACGGTAGGCGGGCGGCGGGTCGAGGGGGTGGACGCGGGGCATCGGGAAGGCCGGAAGGGCGGAGGTGGTCATCGCGGTCTCCATCAGCGCTGGGGCGGGGCGGGCAGGAAGCCCGTGGATACGAAGTAGTCGAGGTAGACGTCGAACAGGGTCCGGTCGACGGGCCGGCACTCGATGCCGGAGCCGTCCAGCGCGGCCTGCAGGTTGGCGGTGCCGAACACCGGCCGGCTGCCGGGGTAGCCGACCTCGTCGGCGGGCCGGTCCTCACCGAACAGCGGGAGGTAGACGGCGAGTTCGTTCTCCTCGCCGCGTTCGACCGCGGCCACCAGCTCGCGGTACCAGTCGCGGTAGTCGAGCTTGCGCAGCGGGTAGCCGTAGTCGACGACCAGCTGGAAGATGTCGTTCATGCTGCTGGAGCCGGCGCTGGGCACGTTGAAGACCGGCTCGTGGAACCCCCCGCCGAGCGCGATCCGGGCGACGGCGGCGGCGCAGTAGTCCACCGGGACCAGGTCGATCAGCAGGTCGTAGTCCAGGTAGGCGCCGAGCTGGATGCAGCCCTTGAGCAGGTGGTTGATGAAGGTGTCGGTCGAGCAGGCGCCGCTGGTCTGCGCACCGGCCACCGCACCGAGCCGGTAGACGTGGGTGGGCACGCCGCGCTCGCGGGCCTGCAGCATCAGGGTGTCGGCCACCCACTTGGACTGCCGGTAGCCGCCGACCACGTCCTCGGTCTCGGTGAGCCGCTCCTCGTCCCAGCGGCGCTCGCCCTGGTTGCCGGGGTAGACGCCGATGGTGGACACGAAGTGCACCGGCTTGACCCGGGTGTCGCAGGCCAGCCGCAGCACCTCGAGCGCGCCGAACACGTTGACCGGCTTGATCTTCGCGTAGGGCACGATCCAGCTGGAGATCGCCGCGTTGTGGATCACCATTTCGACGGTCTCGGCGAGCTCCCGGTAGGCGCGCCGGCTGGTGCCGAGGTAGGGCCGGCCGGTGTCACCGGGGACGCCGACCACCCGCTCGGAGTCGCCGGCGCGCAGCAGCCCGTACTCGGCGAGGTTGTCCAGCACCCGGACGTCGGCCTGCGCCCGGTCGGCGGCCCGCACCAGCACGTACACGGTGGCGGTGGAGCGGTCGAGCAGCTCGCGCAGCAGGAAGGCGCCGGTGTAGCCGGTGCCGCCGGTGAGCAGCACCGCGCGGTACGGGCCGGCCGCGGGCGGCAGCGCGTCCGGGCCGGGGGCGATGTCGGCGGGCAGGACGGCGTCGGCGAGCATCTCCTCGCCGCCGACGCCGCGCGGGTTGCCGGCACCGCTGATCTGCGGGTCGACCTGCGAGCCGACCATCCGGCCGAGCTGGGCGACGGTCGGGTTCTCGAACATCCGGCGCAGGTCGAGCCGCACGCCGTACGCGTCGCGCACCTGGGCGGCCATCTGGAGGACCGTCAGGGAGTCCCCGCCCAGGTCGAAGAAGCTGGTCTCCACGCCGACCTTGGGCAGCCCCAGCAGGTCCTGCCAGATCCGGGCGAGCTGGGTCTCCACCGGGGTGCGCGGGGCGACGTACGCGGTCTCGGTGCTCTCCTCGGCGGTGGGCCGGGGCAGGCTGCCCCGGTCGACCTTGCCGTTGGGGAGCTTGGGGAGCTCCGGCAGCACCACGAAGTGCGCGGGCACCATCGCCTCGGGCAGGTGGGTACGGGCGTAGCCGCGCAGGCTGCCGCGCAGGCCGGCCGCCCAGGACGACGCGAGCGGGTCGTTGGCGAGTCGTCGGTTCATGCCACGTCCTCGGAGTCAGCGGGGGTCTCGGGGTCGACGGGGGTGAAGACCGCGTCGAACGTGTCCAGTCGGCCGTCCGGGCGGACCCGGGTGGTCACCCGGTGGCCGGTCGCCTCGGCGATCTCGACGAGGTCCTCGGGGTGGACGGCGGCCTCCTCGTCCACCGACCACAGCTGCCGGTCGAGGTCCCACGCGGTGGTGTCGCCCGGGGCGTCGGCGAGGGCGCGGACCGCGGCGGCGACCCGCACCAGTCGGCGGTTGGGGATCCCGGTGACCAGCCGCTCGCCGGGTTCGGCGACGAGCCGGTCGCGCAGCGACTCCAGCCCGTCGGGCAGCGTCGTCCAGGCGACGCGTGCCGCGGGGGCGGGCGCCGGGGCGCCGTCTCCGACCAGCAGGGTCACGTCGTAGCGGAACAGCGACAGCTCGTTGTCGGCGCGGCCGCGCTTGAGCTCGAACCGGACGTCGGCGACCTTGCCGCTGTCGGCGGCCAGCCGCTGGAAGAAGTCCGGCGAGAGGCACAGCTCGCGTTCCTCGTTCAGCTGCCGGTGCACCGCGGAGCGGATCTCCTCGACGGTGCTCAGCGCGCCGGCCCGGTGCAGCTGCACGGCGGTGTGGAACTCCGGCAGCAGGTCGAGCGAGCGGACGTCACCGACGAACACCGCGCCGCCGGGGCGGACGGCGCGCACCGCGTCCAGCAGGACCGTGCGCAGGTAGTCGGTGCCGGGGAAGTACTGGGCGACCGAGTTGATCACCACGGTGTCCAGGCTGTCCTCGGGCAGGGCGGCGAGGTACTCGGGCCCGCTGTGGGCGAGGTGGACGTGGCCGGGCAGCGGGCGTCCCAGGCAGCCCCGGGCGGCGTCCAACGCGGCCGGGGACAGGTCGACGCCGTGGTACTCCTCGACGTGCTCGGCGAAGGAGCGCAGCACCAGGCCGACGCCGACGCCGACGTCGGCGACCCTGGTGGGCTCCAGGGCGCGGATCCGCTCCACGGTGTGGCCGAGCCACTCGCGCATCTCGGGCACCGGGATCGGCTCGCCGGTGTAGCTGGACAGCCAGCCGGCGAACTCCGAGCCGTCCTCGGCGGGCGCGGTGTACGCGCTCTCCCACACCTCGCCCCAGCGCTGGACGTGGGCCTGCTGGACGGTGTCGTCGGACAGCTCCTCGGCGGGCGAGACGTAGGCGACCAGCTCGGGGCCGTGCGCGCCGTCGATCGCGATGACCGCGACCGCGTCGACGCCCTCGTGCCGCGACAGCACGCTCTCCACCTCGTCCGGCTCGACCCGGTGGCCGAGGATCTTCACCTGCCGGTCGACCCGGCCGAGGAACTCCAGCCGGCCGTCGGCGCGCCAGCGCACCCGGTCGCCGGTGCGGTAGTAGCGCTGCCCGTCGTGCTCGACGAAGCGCTCGGCGGTGAGGTCGGGCCGGCCGAGGTAGCCGGCCGCGACGCCGTCGCCGCCGATCCACAGCTCGCCGGAGGAGCCGATCGGAACCGGCCCGCCGTGCGGATCGGTGACCCGGACGGCGGTGTTGGCGATCGGCCGCCCGATCGGGATGGTGCCGGCCTGCGCGTCCAGGTCCCGGTCCAGCTCGTGCACGGTGGACCAGATGGTGGTCTCGGTGGGTCCGTACATGTTGAGCACCCGCACCTGCGGCAGTGCGCCGAGCAGGCGCTGCGCCAGGCCGGAGGGGAACGCCTCGCCGCCGATCAGCAGGGCGCGCAGCCCGGTCAGCGCGGCGAGCGCCTCGGGCTCGGCGGCGACCGCGGCGAACAGCGAGGGGGTGCCCTGGAGCAGGGTGACGCCGTGGCGCTCGCACAGCGCGGCCAGCGAGTGCGGGCTCTCGGCGACCTCGGCCTCGTGGGCCCGGCGCAGCTCGTCGACCCAGGTGAGGCTCTCGAGGACGTCGTCCGGGGCGACACCGAAGTCGACCAGGCAGGCGATCTCGTCGACCCCGACGGCGGACAGGCTACGGACCAGTTCCGCGCAGTCCTCGGGCGAGCCGAACAGGCCGGAGGACTCGAAGTAGCGGTCGATGGCGAGGTCGATCACCGCCTCGATCTGGTCCTCCGCGCCCATCTCCGGCAGCTCCTGGCCGGTGGTGGCGAACAGGGTGCGCCACAGCTCGGTGGAGCTGCGCAGGTAGTCGCGGAACGGCTCACGGGCCCGCGCCCGGGCGTCGGCGGTGTCCTCGGACATGAAGGTGTGCACCATCAGGGTGACCTGGCCGGGACCGCTGTGTCCGGCGGCCTCCCGGGCCAGCCGGTACGCCTTGATCTTCGCCGCGAGGTCCTCGGGCGCCTGGCCGAGCAGGTGGGTGAGCAGGTTGGCACCGGAGGCGCCGGCCTGCTCGAAGGTCTGCACGGCACCGACCGAGGTCAGCCAGATCTGCGGCTCCGCCTGGACCGGTGCGGGGTGGATGCGCACGTCGACGACCTGGCCGCTGCCGCCGGTGCGCAGCACCTGCTCGCCGCGCCACAACCGGCGGAACTCGTCGATCTGCTCCGCCATCTTCTGCTTGCGCACCGGGAAGTTCTCCGGGCGCAGCGCGAAGTCGTTGGAGTTCCATCCGGACGCGAAGGCGAGGCCGACCCGGCCGCCGGAGAGGTTGTCGACCAGCGACCACTCCTCGGCGATGCGGATGGTGTCGTGCAGCGGGGCGACGACGCTGCCGCTGCGCAGGGCGATCCGCTCGGTGACGGTGGCCAGCGCGGCGGACATCACCGACGGGTTGGGGTAGAGGCCGCCGAAGTGGTGGAAGTGCCGTTCGGGCGTCCACACGGCCTCGAAGCCGTGGCGGTCGGCGAACCGGGTGGCGTCCAGGACCAGCCGGTAGCCGTCCCGGTTGGAGACGCCGGCGGAGGCGGCGAAGAAGAACAGGCTGAACCCGACCGGGCGTTCGCGGCCCTCCGCCTGCGGCACCAGGTTGTTGATGATCCGTTCGCCGGCCACCACGACCTTGGCGCCGCGGGTGAGCGGCCACAGCAGTTCGAGCACCGAGATGTCGAAGGAGACGCTGGTGACGGCGAGCACGGTGTCCTGCGGGCCGCAGCCGACGGTGCGGTCCATGCCGACGAAGAAGTTGACGGCGTTGCGGTGCCGGATGGCGGTGCCCTTGGGCTTGCCGGTCGTACCGGAGGTGTAGATGACGTAGGCGGTGTCATCGCCGCCGACGGCCGTGTTGGGCGCGTGGTCGGGCCGGGCCGCGATGGCGCCGGCGTCCTCGTGGACGTCGACCCGGCGCGGCGCGTCGAGGCCGGCGGGTGCGCCGGGGCCGGTGATCAGGCAGCTGATGCCGGCGTCCTCGGCGATGGTGTCCAGCCGGGTGCGCGGGAACGACGGGTCCATCGGGACGTACGCGGCGCCGGCCTTGTGGACCGCGACCAGGGCGGTGACCAGGTCGATGCCGCGACGGATGCTGACGCCGACCAGGTCGCCCCGGCGCACGCCGAGGGCGAGCAGGTGGTGGGCGAGGCGGTTGGCGCGGGCCTCCAGCTCGGCGTAGTCGATCTCGTCGTGCCGGTGGGCGAGGGCGGTGGCGCCGGGGTTGGCGCGCACCTGCCGGGCGATCAGGCCGTGCACGGTGTCGGCGGCGTCGTAGCCGACCGCGGTGTCGTTCCAGGCCTCCACCCGGGCGAGTTCGGCCCGGCCGAGTAGATCGGCCTCGACGGCGCGCCGTTCCGGGTGGTGGGCGACCTCCTCGACGGCGCGGGCGTAGTACCCGGCGAGCCGGTCGCAGAACTCCTGGGGCAGCACGGCGAGGTCGCAGTCCAGCCACAGCGACAGCCGGCGCTCCTCCGGGTCGATCAGGAAGTTCACGGCCAGCGGGTAGTTGGTCTCGGCGATGCCGACGGTGACCCGCATCAGCGCGTCCGAGGCGCGGTTGCCGTCCCGGTGGAAGTCCATGAAGTTGACGTAGGAGCTGAGTTGGAGCTCCGCGCCGAGGTCGTGCTGCATCTGCGCGATCGGGTAGCGGCGGTGCGGGGCCGCGGCGCGCTCGTGGGCGAAGACGGCCCGGGCCGCCTCGGCCAGGGTCATGGCGGACAGGTCGAGGCGCAGCGGCAGCGTGTTGAGGAAGACGCCGATGGTCTCGTCGCCGCCGTGCTCCTCCAGTCGGCCGTTGGCGACCATGCCGGTCAGCACCTCGTCGGCGCCCCCGACCAGGCGCAGTACCGCGGCGTGCGCGGCGACCAGCAGCGCCTTCAGCGGCAGCGCCTCGCGGGCGGCCAGGTCGCGCAGCGCGGCGGCGGTCGCCTCGGGGATCGCCACGTCGTAGCGCTGGTTGGCGGCGTGCCGGGACTCCTCGGCCGGGCGGGGGGCGAGTTCGGTGGGCTCGGCGCCGCGCAATAGGGCGGACCAGAACTCGCGGGCCACCGGGTCGGCCACGGCGGCGCGTTCGGCGGCGACGAAGTCGCGGTAGGCGGAAGCCACTTCGGGCAGGTCGAGGGCGCGGCCGACGGTCCGGGCCTGGTAGTGCTCGACCACTTCCTCGAGCATCCGCATGTCGCTCCAGCCGTCGAGGACGACGTGGTGCTCGATGACGGACAGTTCGAAGGAGTCCTCGCCGCACGGGTGGACGGCGAACTTCAGCAGCGGGGCGGTCTCGGGGTCGAAGGTGGTGAACTTGGCCTGCTCGACCCACGCCTCGACGGCCCGCTGCTGGGCGGCGGGGGTGAGACCGCGCAGGTCCTCGCCGTCCTCGATCGGGATGGTGACGTCCCGGTGGACCAGTTGCAGCGGTTCGGAGTAGCGCGCGAGGTCGAAGGAGCAGCGCAGCGACGGGTGGCGGCGGGTGGTGTCGTCGACGGCGGCCCGCAGCGCCGCGCGGTCGAGCGGCGCGGATATCCGGATGCTGGTGACGACCCGGTAGATGGAGGTGTCCTCGGCGAACGCGGCGTGGAAGAGCATGCCCGCCTGCATCGCGCTGAGCGGGTAGGCGTCGTCCAGGCCGTCCGGCAGCAGCTGCCGGTCCCGCTCCGACAGCATCCCGAAGGGCTCCCGGGCGGCGGCCGGTTCCCGGTCCGACTCCCGGACGGCACGGGCGAGTTCGCGGATGGACGGGCCCTGGAACAGGTCGGCCACGTCGAAGGTGCTGCCGTGCCGCTCGACCTCGGCGCGCACCCGGATCGCGTGCATGGAGTCGCCGCCGAGCGCGAAGAAGGAGTCGTCGATGCCGAACGCGTCGGTGCCCAGGACGGCGGCCCAGGCCCGGTGCAGCAGCCGCTCCCGGTCGGTGGTCGGCGGCTGGACGGCGGCGCGCGCCGGCCTCGCTGCGGGCAGCGGCAGGGCCTTGCGGTCGAGCTTGCCGTTGGGCAGCAACGGCAGCTCGGCGAGCGGGAGGACGTGTCCGGGCACCATGTAGGCGGGCAGCCGCTCGCGCAGCCAGTCGGTCAGCTCGGCGTGCTCGGGCTCGGCGTCGACGGGCACCACGTGGGCGACCAGCTGCGGCTCGCCGCCGGCCAGCCGCGGCGCGGTGACCACGGCCTGGGCGACCCCGGGGTGGGCGAGCAGCGCGGACTCGATCTCCCCGGGCTCGATGCGGAACCCGTGCACCTTCACCTGGTGGTCGAGCCGGCCCTGGTAGAGGATCACGCCGTCGGAGCGCAGCACGGCGCGGTCGCCGGTGCGGTAGAGCCGTCCGGCGCCGGCCGGTCCGGGGACGAACGCGGCGGAGGTCAGCTCGGGCCGGTTGAGGTAGCCGATGGCGACCTGGACACCGCCGATGCAGAGCTCGCCGGCCACGCCGGCGGGCAGCTGCCGGCCGGCGCGGTCCATCACGTACAGCGTGGTGTTGGCCACCGGCCGGCCGATCGGGACCGGCCCGGCGGCGTCCTCCGGGCGGCACTGCCAGTGGGTGACGTCGATGGACGCCTCGGTCGGCCCGTACAGGTTGTACAGGGCCGGCGCGTCCTGGCCGTAGCGCTCGAAGTGGCGGCCGACGGTCTCCGGGCGCAGCGCCTCGCCGCTGCACACGATCCGGCGCAGGCCGGGCAGTTCGGCGGCGGCGGGCTCGGCCAGGAAGAGGTCGAGCATGGACGGCACGAAGTGCGCGGTGGTGATGCCGTGCCGACGGACCGTCTCGGCGATGGCCCGCGGGTCGCGGTGGGCGCCGGGCGCGGCCAGGTGCAGGGTGGCGCCGGTCATCAGCGGCCAGAAGAACTCCCACACCGACACGTCGAAGGTGAACGGCGTCTTCTGCAGCACCTTGTCGTCGGCGCCGAGGCGGTACTCGTCCTGCATCCACAGCAGCCGGTTGACCACACCGCGGTGCGGCACGGCGACGCCCTTGGGGCGGCCGGTGGAGCCGGAGGTGAAGATGACGTACGCGGGGTCGTCCGGGCCGGCGGTGACGCCGAGCGGGCCGGCGGCGGGCAGCCCGGGCAGCACCTGGTCGAGGGCGAGGGTCTCCAGGCAGCTGCCGGACAGCCGTTGGGCCAGGTCGGCGCGGGTCAGCACCAGGCGGACCTCGGCGTCCTCGATCTGCAGGGCCAACCGGGCCAGCGGCTGGTCGGGGTCGAGCGGGGTGTACGCGGCGCCGGCCAGCAGGACGCCGAGCAGGGCGACGACGAGGTCGAGCGAGCGCTCCTCGTGGACGCCGACCACGTCGCCGGTGCGCACTCCGCGCTGCCGCAGGTAGTGGGCCAGCGCGCGCGCCCGGTCGACGAGTTGACGGTAGGTCAGCGAGGCGCCCGCCACCTCGGCGGCGATCGCCTCGGGAGTGCGGGCGGCCTGCTCCTCGATCCAGGTGTGCAGCGGGCGGTCGAGATCGTAGTCGCGCGCCGGGCCCTCGGCCCGGGCGGCGGCCGCCTCGTCCTCGGCGAGCAGGTCGATCCCGCCGACCGGCGTGTACTCGGGGGCGCGCAGCAGGGCGTCGGTGAACCGGACGAAGCGCTCCCGGTGGGCGGCGAGCGGGGCGGCCCGGTGCCGGTCGGGGTTGGGTTCGAAGGTCAACCGCAGGTCGGCTCCGTCGGCGCCGCCGAAGAACTCCAGGCCGAGGTCGGCGACCGGGCCGGAGGACAGCTGGTGGACGGGGCAGTCGACGGTGCCGAGCCGCAGCTTGCCGTCGAAGGACACCACGTTGACCACCACGCCGGTGGTGTGCTCGCCGCCGTCGGCGCGGCGGATCTCCCGCTGGATCTCCTCCCCGCGGAAGCGCTGGCGGCGCAGCACCTCGCCGGCCCGCTCGCCGACCTGCCGCACCACCTCGCCGAAGTCCTGCTCGGGGCGGACGGTCACCCGCAGCGGCAGCACGTTGGCGAGCATGCCGGGGGTGGTGAGCGAGACCCGGGTGGTACGGCCGCGCACCGGCAGGCCGAGGACGAGGTCCTGCTGCTGGGTGATGCGGTGCAGGTAGACGGCGGTGGCGGCCATCACGATGACCGACCAGTGCACCTTGTACCGGGCCGCGGCGACGTCGACCCCGGTGATGCCGTCGGCCTGCTGGAACCGGGAGGCGGCCGGGCCGTCCTGGTCCGGGGAGGCGAGGCTCGCGGTGTCGGGCCAGTCGGCGAGGGCGCCGAGCCAGTGCGCACGGTCCTGCTCGTACTGTTCGGAGCCGCGGTAGGCCTCGTCCTCGGCGAGCAGGTCGGCCAGGGTGCCGGCCGCTGACGGCCGCGGCTCGCGGCCCTCGGTCAGGGCGGTGTAGATCTCGGCGAGGCGCCGCCAGTGCAGCGCCTGGCCGTAGCCGTCGAGGACGATGTGGTGGTACCGGAAGTGCAGCAGGTGGTGGCGCGGGGCGACCTTCACCAGGGTGTGCGCGAACAGCGGTCCGTCGGTCAGGTCGACGCGACTGGCGAGGTCGTCGCGCATCCACTGCTCGGCGGCGGCCCGGGCGTCCGCGGCGCCGCTGACGTCCCGGGTGTGCAACCCGGGGACGGCGTCGAGCGGCACCTGCCAGGGCCGGCCGTCGGGATCGGCGGTGAACCGCACGCACATCGCCTCGGCCTCGACGACGGCGAGCCGGACGGCCTCGGCGAGGCGCTGCTCGTCGACGTCCCCCTGGATGTCCACGTAGCCGGCGCAGTTGTGCAGCGCGCCGCCGGAGTCGAGCTGGTGGGCGATCCACACCTCGTTCTGGGCGGCGGACAGCGGCAGACGCCCTGTGAAGGCGTTCACGAGTCACTCCTCTGGTGAGAAATCCATGAATGCGTGCGGGACTCGGTTTCACCGCGATGAAGAATTCGGAAAATCCATTGCGCCGCCATTACGGGCGGCCGGGGCACTACCGGCGGGTACCGCCGGCCGGGCCCGGACCGGCGCGCACCGAGGCTTCTGATTCAGCGTCGGTTGTGCGCCGCGGCTCCAGCGGATACAGCCGCTTCGCCGATCTCATCCGGCACCCCCGATGCCTTGATCGACCTGCGGCCTCCCCCCCGAAGCGCTCCCCCACGACGCGGTTGACCTTAGGGTTCTCAGGCCTGACCGGTCAACAACGAATTTCGGCCCGTGGTTCAAGCCGGGGAATTCCGGCGATCACACCGCGATATCCCCCGCACCCGGCTCGACCTGCGCCGTCGGCGCATCGCGTGGCCGGAACGCAACCGCGCGTCAATCCGATCGTATGCGCACGACCTGTGCCAGGAGCACGCTGTGTGAGCGCAGGTCGCGCAGGGTCGACTGCCTCGCGACCCCTGGTCCCCCATCAGCCACAGAAGCCCCGTCGGCCACGCGCAGTCACCAAATGAGTTTCAAAGCGGTCGCCGACCAATCGATTTCAGCCATCGCCGGTTGGGTATGGAGTCCATCTCATCCCCTATCGGACATCCCGGGCGGTCCCTCGCCTTTGCGACGGAAGGGCCGTACGGCACCCCGATCCACTCTGGTCAGAACATTCTTGACACATCGCGAACAACAACAGCGCTCGGCGGACGTGACCGGCTCGACAGGAAAGGGACCTGTGCCCTATTGCGCCGCGATCGGATAAGCGGTATTCCCCGTCCCGGACATCGGCGGACAGCCGCCCGGATTGCGGTTCCGTGGAGTCGTGCGCCATCCCGGAATTCCCCGGAAGTGACCGGCCGTCGCACGACTCCCGGTGAGAAGGTTCACCACGTGGTCATCGGGCACCGCCCTTGCGCTCCTCCTCGTCGACGATCTCGGCGTCCACGACTTCCTCCTCGTCGGCCTGCGGGCCGCCCGCGCCACCGCTCGGCGCACCGGGGGCGGCCTGGGCGTAGATGGCCTGGCCGAGCTTCTGACTGACCTGGGCGAGCTTCTCGCTCGCGGTGCGGATCGCGGCGGTGTCCTGGCCCTTGAGCTTCTCCTTGAGCTCCGTCAGGGCCGACTCGACCTCGCTCTTCACGTCGGCCGGGAGCTTGTCGGCGTTGTCGGCGATGAACTTCTCGGTCGAGTACACGAGTTGCTCGCCCTGGTTGCGGGTCTCGGCGCTCTCACGCCGACGGCGGTCCTCCTCGGCGTGCTGTTCGGCCTCGCGCATCATCCGGTCGATCTCGTCCTTGGGCAGCGAGGAGCCGCCGGTGACGGTCATCTTCTGCTCCCGGCCGGTGCCGAGGTCCTTCGCGCCGACGTGCATGATGCCGTTGGC
>NZ_JBSFGK010000108.1:0-23412 GCF_053596495.1 Kitasatospora sp. NPDC001683 | reverse complement strand
TCTGAAAATCACCCGCAACGCCCCTCTCCGGGCCACCCCCTCCACCGCCCCTCCCGCAGCGCGTCCCTCTCGCCTGGTCGGGTGGTGGGGGGAGGGGGGAGGTGGGTGGGCGCGCGAGGCGTTGCCTGTGTGCCCACGAGGGGGTGGGGGTGCGCCCATGAGGGGGTGGAGGGCTCGTCGTGGGCGCGCGGGGCGTTGCCTGCGCGCCCACGGGAGGGTGGGGGCGCGCCCATGAGGGGTGGGGATGGGAAGGGCGACGGCCCCGACGTGGGGGTCGGGGCCGTCGTAGGGGGGTCAGGCGACGATCTGCCAGGAGGTGGTGGGGGTCGGCGGGCGGAGGGAGACGTCGTGCCAGCGGACGGTGCGGCGGGTGGGTCGGGGTCTGGCCGCGGTGGCGGCCCGGGTTCTGTGGTGGTGGAGCAGGACGGTGAGGGTGGCGATCTCCTCGGGGGTGAGGTCGGTGCGGTCGGTGCGGAAGAGGGGGGTTCGGTCGGGCATCAGGGCCTCCGGGTGTGGGAAACCCCGACGGCCCCGACGCGGGGCGTCGGGGCCGTCGAGGGGGTGGGGGTCAGGCGTGCTTGACCAGCAGGAGGCGGTGCATGGGGGTGTCGAGCAGGGCGACGCGGCGCAGGCCGGCGTCGGCGAGCCAGTGGTCGTAGTCGTGGACGGTGAAGGCGTCGCCGCCGCCGGTGGCGAGCATGGAGGCGGCGAAGAGGCGGAAGAAGCGGTTCTGGGTGTTGCCGTCGGCGCTGTCCTCGTCGACGATGTGGTCGGCGATGGCGATCACGCCGTCCTCGGTGAGGGCCTTGGCGGAGCGGAGCAGGAGCTCGCGGGCGGATTCCGGGGTCTGCAGGTGGAAGATGTTGACGAAGAGGGCGACGTCGACGCCGGTGCCCCAGTCGTCGGCCCAGAAGTCCACCACCTCGGGGTTGAAGCGGTCGGCGACGCCGAGGCGGTGGGCCTGGGCGTTGGCGATCGGGATGATCCGCTCGGCGTCCAGGGCGCGGGCGTTGAGGCCGCTGAACTCCTGCAGCAGGAGCTGGCTGTAGATGCCGGTGCCGCAGCCGACGTCGAGCAGGGTGCGGCCGGTGCCGTCGGTCCAGCCCTGCTCGCGCAGGGCGGTGGCGAGGGTGGCGGCGATCGGCGGGGCCCAGAAGTTGATGCCGCGGACGAGGGAGGTGTAGTCCTCCTCGGAGATCTGGTTGAGCTGCTGGGAGCCCTCGGCGTTGCGGGCGCCGGTGCGGACGTTGGTGGCGAGGTTGCGCCAGGCGTTCCAGGCGACGTTGCGGTCGTGCCGGATCTTGCCGACCAGGCTGTACAGGCCCTCGGGGGCGAAGATGTCGTGCATCTCCGGTGGCAGGGTGTAGACGGCCTGACCGTCCGCCGCGCGGCTGCGCTCGACCACGTCGTAGGCGGCCAGGCCGTCGAGCAGGACGCGGGTGGCGCGCAGGTCGGTGCCGAGCCGGGTGGAGAGCTCGCCGGCGGTGGCCGGGCCGCTGATCAGGGCGGTGAAGGCGCCGAGGTCGTGGGCGGCCTCGATGACGCCGGTGGCCCAGATGCCGATGAGGTGCTCGTACATCCGGTGGGCGGCGTTGACGCCGGTGCCGCGGCCGGGGAGCAGCTCGGTGTCGACCAGCGGGGTGTGGTTGTCGAAGGTGCGCACGGCGGGAACGGTCATGGTCGTGTCTCCTGGTTGTGGTTGACGGTGCGTCTGGTCACAGGACGATTCCGCCGTCGATCTGCAGGACCGAGCCGGTGAGGTAGGCGGACCGGGGGCCCGCCAGGAAGGCGACCGAGTCGGCCACCTCGTCCGCCGTGCCGAAGCGGCCGAGCGGGATGTGCTTGAGGGCGTCCGTGCGTTGGGCGTCGGTGAGCACCGAGGTCATGTCGGTCTCGATCATGCCGGGGGCCACCGCGTTGACCCGGACCCCGTAGCGGCCGACCTCCTTGGCCAGCGCACGGGTGAGCGCGATGATGCCGGCCTTGGAGGCCGCGTAGTTGCTCTGGCCGGGGTTCCCGTAGACGCCGGAGACCGAGGAGAGCGTGATGATCGAGCCGGCGCGGCGCTTGACCATCGGGAAGGCCACCGCGCGGCAGAGGTTGGCGGTGCCGGTGAGATTGGTGTCGGTGACGGCCTGCCAGTCCTCGTCGGCCATCAGCAGGAGCGGTTTGTCGCGGGTGATCCCGGCGCTGGCGACGGCGACGGTGATCGGGCCGAGGTCCTGTTCGGTGCGGGTGACCCAGGCGCGGACGGCGCCGGCGTCGGTGACGTCCACCCGTTCGGCCAGGGTCGCGACGCCGAGTTCGGTGAGCTCCTTGGCGAGGAGGTCGGCGGCCTGCCGGTCGGACTGGTAGCAGAAGCTGATCGCGTGGCCCTCGCCGGCCAGGCGCAGGGCGGCCGCCCTGCCGATGCCGCGGGAGCCGCCGCTGATCAGGGCGACGCCGCTCATCGGTCACCGCCGGTGAGGCGCAGGACGGCGCAGGCGGCCAGGCCCTGGTGGTCCAGCGAGGCGATCACGGCGACGCGGCCGGCGGCCGTGGGGTCGTGCTCGGCCAGGGACAGCACGGTGGTGAGCGAGAAGACGGTGGCGGCGGAGCCGGTGTCGCCGAGCAGGGCGGGGACCCGGCCGACGGCCTCGGTGCCGACCAGCGCGGCGAGCTGTTCCCCGGCCGGCTGCCCGGTGACGGCCGCGGCCCAGACCTCCTCGGGGGTCGCGCCGGCCTGGTCGAGGGCCTCGCGGACGGTGTCGGCGAGGGCCTGCGCGGGGTCGTCGTCGATGTCCAGCCGGACGTCCAGGGCGAGCAGTTCGGCCAGCACCCGGCGGCCGGGCGGCAGCGTCCTGGCGGTCTCCACCAGCAGGACGACGCCGCCCTCGCCGATGGTCCGGTCGGTGTCGCCGGCCAGCCACTCGCGGGTGGGGGACTGCTCCTCCACCGCGCCGACCACGGCGCGTTCGGCGCGGCCGGCCGCCAGCAGGCGGCGGGCGTAGCCGAGGGCGAGCAGGCCGCCCGCGGCGCCGCCGGCCACGGTGGTGTTGGGGCCCTTGAGGTCGAAGCGGATGGCGGTGGCCGCGGCCGGTCCGTTCATCAGCACGTTGGGCATCAGCTGGGCCGGTACGTCGTAGGGCTTGTCGCCCTCGAAGGAGGCCCGGCTGAACCCGGCGCAGCTGTCGGCGCTGCCGAGGGTGGTGCCGAGGACGAGTGCGGTGCCGCCGCCGGTGGCGATCGGGCTCCGCGCGGCCTCGGCCTCGGCGAGCAGTTCGCGGACGGTGGTGACGGCCAGGCCGGTGGCCCGGTCGTAGGTGCGGGTGCCGGCCTTGCCGAGCACCTTGCGGACGTCGAAGTCGGGGACCTCGTGGGCCGGTTGCCCCCGGCCCACCCCGGCCGCGAACGCGTCGCGGCCGAGGCCGAACGGGGAGACGGCGGACCACGCGGTGATCAGCGGCCGGTCCCGGTGGATGGTGCTAGAGCTCATCGGCTGGGCTCCTCCTCGTGGCGCCCCAGGACGACGGAGGCGTTGTTGCCGCCGAAGGCCAGTCCGTTGTTGACCACCACCCGGAGGTCCGCGGGGACGGAGTGGTTGGGCACGCAGTCGATCTGGCACTGGGGGTCGGTGGTGCGGTGGTTGACGGTGGGCGGGACGAACCCGTGGGCCAGCGCGATCGCCGAGGCGGCCGCGCCGAGCGCGCTCGCCGCGCCCATCGAGTGGCCGAGCATCGCCTTGAGGGCGACGGTGCGCGGCGGGGTGTCGCCGAAGACCTCGCGGATCGCGCGGGTCTCGGTGATGTCGTTGGTGGGGGTGCCGGTGCCGTGGGCGGAGACCAGGTCCACCTCGGCCGCCTTGACCCCGGCGTCGGCGAGCGCCAGCTCCATGCAGCGGGCGACGCTCGCCTGGTCGGGTGCGGTGGGGTGGTGGGCGTCGCAGTTGAGCCCGTAGCCGAGCAGTTCGGCGTAGATCCGGGCGCCGCGGCGCCGGGCGGACTCGAGCGTCTCCAGGACGAGCACCCCCGCACCCTCGGCCGTGAGCAGCCCCTCGCGGTCGGCGTCGAACGGACGGCAGTAGTCCGAGGAGACCAGGCCGAGCCGGCTGAATCCGGCGAAGGTGCGGCGGCAGATCGCGTCCGCGCCGCCGACGATGGCGATGTCCGCCTCGCCGCCGCGCACGGCGTCGAAGCCGTCGCCGATCGCGTAGTTGCCGGCCGCGCAGGCGGTGCCGAGGACGGCCGGGACGGCCCGGGGGAGCCGCAGCTCCCGGGCGACCGCCAGGGCCAGCTGGTGGGAGGGCAGCCGGCCGGCCACCAGCTGGTCCGCCGGGTGCTCCGGCCCCTTCGCCACCGACTCGGCCATCATCCTGTCGAGTTCGCCGGCCTCGCCGTCGGTGGTGCCGACGGTGATCTGGGCGCGCAGCCCGGCGAGTTCCCGCTCGTCGAGGCCGGCGTCCTGGACGGCCATCCGGGCCGCCGCGACGGTGAACTGGGTGGCGCGGCCGAGCTGTTCGATCGGGAGGCGGTGGATCCACTGCTCCGGTTCGAAGCCGGCCACCTCGTGGCCGGAGGTCCGGAGGAAGCCGGTGGTGTCGAAGCTGGTGATCGGACCGGCGCCGCAGCGGCCCTCGCGCAGGGCCGAGGTGAACTCCTCGACCCCGTTGCCGATGCTCGACAGGACGCCGATGCCGGTCACCACCACGCGCTGCGGCTCGTTCATCGCGCGGTCGCCCGGGACAGGACCTCCAGCACGGCGGCCAGGTTGACCATGTTGGCCAGCTCGTCCTGCGGGATGGTGACGTTGAACTGCTTCTCCAGGCGGGCGAGGACCTCGATGGCGTTCAGCGAGTCGGCGCCGTAGTGGTCGATGAAGTGGTCGGTCAGGGTCAGCTCGTCGATCTCGAGGTCGAGGCAGTCGGCGACGATCTCGCGGACCTTGGTCTCGTCGATGGCGACAGCGCTCATGGTGTGCTCCTCAGGTGTGTCGGTTGGGTGGTGCTCAGGCGGTGGCGTCGATCAGGCTCTGCGGGCGCAGGTCGGTCCAGGTGCGCTCGATGTGGTCGAGCGCCTCCTGCCGGGTGCAGGCGCCCTTGACGGTCCGCCAGCCGGCCGGGACCTCGGCGAAGGCGGGCCAGAGGCTGTGCTGGTTCTCGTGGTTGGCGAGGACGAGGAAGGTGCCCTGCTCGTCGTCGAACGGGTTGCTCATGGTTTTGGTCCTTTCGGAATTCCAGGAAATCGTCCGGGTTCGGGCGCAGTGGTCTGCGGCCGGAATTTCCGGAGTGGCCGCCGGTGGTTCCGGGGCGATTATTCGAGGACGGCCGACAGGGTCTTTCCGATGAATGCGGCCGGCGCCGGTTCGAGCATCGAGTCGTGGTCGCTGTCGACCGGGTGCCGGAGGATCCGGCCGGTCACGTGCTCCCGCCAGGACTCCGCGTCCGGGTCGCCGGGGGCGAGGCCGCGGGTGGCCGCGAACAGGAGCAGGTCGCCCTGGTAGCGGCCGGGGCGGTGGGCGTCGCCGAGCAGGCTGTGGGTGCGGATCACCCCGAGCAGTCTGACCAGCTCGGTCTCGTCCAGCTCCGCGAGCGCGTTGCCGGCCTCGGCGAGGCGCTCGCGGGCGGTGCCCAGATCGGTCGGGCCGTCGCCGGGGAGGCCGGCCCGCTCGAGCAGTTCGGCCAGCACGGCCCGGTCGTCCGGTGCGTCCTCGGCCGGCGAGCCGGTGCCGGGGTAGCCGTCCAGGTCGGCGAGCAGTTCGACCTGTTCGCCGCGGGCCTGCAGCTGGACCGCGATCTCGTGGGCGACGAGCCCTCCGAACGACCAGCCGAGAATACGATAAGGGCCCTGCGGCTGGATTTCCAGCATTTCACCGAGATATTTTCCGGCGATTTCCCGGACGGACTCCGGGGCCTTTTCCGGGGAGCGCACCCCGCCCGCCTGGAAAGCGTACACGGGAATGTCCGCGTCAATTTCCGCGGCGAGGGTCAGGAAGGGCCAGCCGAGGCCGACCGCGCCGTGCACGCAGAACACCGGACGGCGGGTGCCGGTCGGCCGGATGGCCAGGACGGGCGCGAACGGGTCCTCGGGCGCGGCGGTGCCGTCGACGGCACCGGCCACCAGGGCCAGGCCGGCCACCGTGCGGTGCGCGAAGACGTCGGCCGGGGTGAGCTCCAGGCCGGCCGCGCGGGCCCGGCTGACCAGCTGGATGGACTTCAGGCTGTCGCCGCCCAGCTCGAAGAAGCCGTCCTCGGCGCCGACCCGGTCCAGGCCGAGCACCTCCGCGAACACCCGGCCGAGCGCGAGTTCCACCGGTCCGCTGGGCGCGCGGCCGTCCGAGCGGGCCACCGCCCGGTCGTCGGCCCCGGGCGCGGGCAGCGCCCTGCGGTCCACCTTGCCGTTCGGGGTGAGCGGCAGCGCCGCCAGCGGGACGTAGGCGGCCGGGAGCATGTACTCCGGCAGTACGGCCGCCAAGTGGGCGCGCAGCGCGGCGGGTTCGGGCCGCTGCGGGCCGGCGGGCACCAGGTAGGCGACCAGCCGGCGTTCGCCCGGGGAGTCCTCCCGGTCGGTCACCGAGGCCCGCTCGACCAGCGGATGGTCCGTCAGCACGGCCTCGATCTCGCCGAGTTCGATCCGGAAGCCGCGGATCTTCACCTGGTGGTCGGTCCGGCCGAGGTAGTCGATCGAGCCGTCCGGCTTCCAGCGGGCGAGGTCCCCGGTGCGGTACATCCGGGAGCCGGGCGGCCCGTACGGGTCGGCGGTGAAGCGCTCGGCGGTCAGGCCCGGGCGGTCCAGGTAGCCCCGGGCGAGGCCGGCGCCGGCCAGGTAGAGCTCGCCGACGACGCCCGGCGGCACCGGGCGCAGCTCGGCATCCAGCAGCCGGGCCTGGTTGCCGGCCAGCGGGCGGCCGATCGGCGGGGTGCCGGTGTGGTCGGGCGCCAGGTCGGCGCCGACCGAGTAGATGGTGGTCTCGGTCGGGCCGTACAGGTTGCTGACCTTCGCCGCGGCGCCGGTCAGCGCCGCCGCCAGGGCCGGGCCGAGGGCCTCGCCGCCGGTCAGCACGTGCACCCCGGCCAGCGAGTCGGGCCGCGCGGTGACCAGGGCGTGCCACAGCGTCGGGGTGGCCTGCATGACGTGCGCCCCGGTGGCGAGGGTCAGTTCGGCCAGCAGCTCGGGGTCGCGGACGGTGTCGTGCGGGGCGAGCACCAGCCGGGCAGCGCTGAGCAGCGGGCCGAACAGCTCCAGGTTGGCGATGTCGAAGCCGAAGGTGGTGACGGCCAGCAGGGTGCGCCCGGGGGCCAGGCCGACCCGCTCGGTGAGGTCCAGCAGGTGGTTGACCAGCGCCCCGCGCGGCACCACGACGCCCTTGGGGCGGCCGGTGGAGCCCGAGGTGTAGATGACGTAGCCGGCGTGCTCGGGCCGTACCGGCGCGGCCAGTTCGGCCGGGCGCAGGTGGTCCGCGGGCCGGCCGTCGACCAGCGCGCGGGTGGCCGGGTCGTCCAGCAGCAGGAGCCGGCCGTCGTCCAGGCCGGGGACGGCCGTGGCCACCCCGGTGACGGTCACGGTCAGCACCGGCTGGGCGTCCTTGACCATCCCGGCGATCCGGTCGGCCGGGTAGGACGGGTCGATCGGCAGGTAGGCGGCACCGGACTTGATCACCGCGAGCGCGGCCACCACCAGGTCGACCGAGCGCGGCAGCGCGATCGCGACCAGCCGGTCCGGTGCCGCGCCCTGGGCGACCAGGGTGCGGGCGAGCCGGTTGGCCCGACGGTGCAGTTCGGCGAAGTCGAGCCGCTGGTCGGCGTGTTCGAGCGCGATCGCGTCCGGGCGGGCGTCCGCGGTGCCCTCCAGCAGCGCGGCGAGCTGTTGCCCGTCGCCCAGGGCGGCGGCGCCGGTCCCGGCGGCCAGCAGTTCCTCCTGCTCACCGGGCAGCAGCACCGGGGCGGCGCTGATCGGCCGGTCCGGCTGGTCGACCAGGACGCCCAGCAGGTGCACCAGTCGGTCGGCCAGTCGCCGGGCGCCGGCCGCGCTGAACAGGTCGGTGCTGTACTCCAGCCGCCCCGCCAGTCCGCCGGGGCCGTCCGGTCCGGAGACTTCGGCGAGTTCGAAGGAGAGGTCGAGCCGGGCCACGCCGAGCTCGGCCGCGCCCGTCTCGGCGGTGATGCCGGGCAGCTCCAGCCGGGCGGCGGCGTTGTTGTGGAGGGCCAGCAGGGTCTGGAACAGCGGGTTGCGGGCCGGGGCGCGCTCGGGGCCGAGGGCGTCGACCAGCTTCTCGAACGGCAGGTCCTGGTGGGCGTAGGCGGCCAGGTCGGTGGCCTTGACCCGCTCCAGCAGCTCGCGGAAGGTCGGCGCGCCGGACAGGTCGGTGCGCAGCACCAGGGTGTTGACGAACATCCCGACCAGGTCGTCCAGGGCGTCGTCGGTGCGGCCGGCGATCGGGGTGCCGAGCGGGATGTCCTCGCCCGCGCCGAGCTTGCCGTACAGGGTGGCGAGCGCGGCCTGGAGGACCATGAACAGGCTCGCCCCGCTCTGCCGGGCCAGCGCCACCGCCCGGTGGTGCAGTTCGGCCGGGACGGCGAAGCGGACGCTGTCGCCGCGGTAGCCGGCGGTCGCCCGTCGGGCGTTCTCCACCGGCAGCTGCAGCTCCGCCGGCAGTGCGGCCAACCGCTCCTTCCAGTAGGCGATCTGGCGGGCGATGACGGACTCCTGGTCGCCCTCCTCGCCGAGCAGTTCGCGCTGCCAGAGCGCGTAGTCGGCGTACTGCACCGGCAGCGGCGACCAGGCGGGCGCGCGCCCGGCCAGCCGGGCGGCGTACGCGGTGGAGAGGTCGCGGGCGAGCACGCCGTTGGACCAGCCGTCGCCGGCGATGTGGTGGAGCACCACGACCAGCAGGTGGTCCTCGGGGCCGGCCGCGAGCAGCGTGGCGCGGATCGGCGGCCGGTTCGCCAGGTCGAAGCTCGCGGTGGCGAACTCCTCGGCGGCCGAGGTGAGTTCGGCTTCGGCGAGCTCGCGCACCGGCAGCTCGACGGCGGCCTGCCGGACGGACAGGATCCGCTGGTGCGGCAGACCGTCGCGGTCCGGGAAGACGGTGCGCAGGCTCTCGTGCCGCTCGACCACGTCGGTCAGCGCGGCGGCCAGTGCCGCGCGGTCCAGCGGTCCGCGCAGCCGCAGCGTCCAGGGCAGGTTGTAGGTGGCGGAGGGGCCCTCCAGCCGGTCCAGGAACCAGAGCCGCTGCTGGGCGTAGGACAGCGGCAGCAGCTCCGGGCGCTCCCCGGCGGTCAGCGCGGGGCGCACGGCGTCCTGGGTGAGCCGCCCGGCCAGCGCGGCCACCGTGGGTGCATCGAAGACCGTGCGCAGCGGCAGTTCGGCGCCGAGCAGGGTGCGCACCCGGCTGACCAGCCGGGTGGCGAGCAGCGAGTGGCCACCGAGCTGGAAGAAGTCCTCGTCGATGCCGACCCGGGGCAGGTCCAGCACCTCGGCGAAGGCGGCGCACAGCACCTCCTCCTGCGGGGTGCGCGGGCCGCGGCCGGTCGCGGCGGCGAGGTCGACCTCGGGCAGCGCCTTGCGGTCCACCTTGCCGTTGGGGGTCAGCGGCAGGGCGTCCAGCACCACCAGGGCGGAGGGCACCATGTACTCGGGCAGGATCGCGGCGGCCGCCGCCCGGCCCCAGGCCGGGTCGACCGGGCCGGTCACGTACCCGACCAGCCGGGCGTCGCCGGCCCCGCCGCGGCGGACCACCACCACGGCGTCGCCGATCCGCTCGATCGAGCGCAGCGCGGCCTCGACCTCGCCGGGCTCGATCCGGTGGCCGCGGATCTTGACTTGGTGGTCGACCCGCTCCAGGAACTCCAGCTGCCCGTCCGGCCGCCGGATCACCCGGTCGCCGGTGCGGTACATCCGCGCGCCCGGCAGCGGGCTGAACGGGTCGGCGACGAACACCGCGGCGGTGCGGCCGGGCTGGTCCAGGTAGCCGCGGCCGACGCCGCGCCCGCCCACGTACAGCTCGCCGGGCACGCCGTCCGGCACCGGGCGCAGCGCGTCGTCCAGGACGTACAGTCCGGTGCCGCGCACCGCCCGGCCGATCGGGGCGCGCACCGAGTCCAGCTCCGCGGGGGAACCGATCACCGCGTGCGTCACGTCGTCCGAGCACTCGGTCGGCCCGTACGCGTTGACCAGCGGGATCGCCGGGTAGCGGGCGAACCAGCGGTGGGCCAGGTCGGCGGGCAGTGCCTCGCCGGTGACCACCAGTTTGCGCAGGCCGTCCAGGGCGGGCGGCTCGGCGCCGTCGTCCCAGCTGTCCAGGGCGGCCCGCAGCAGCGAGGGGACGACCTCCAGCACGGTGACGCCCTCGGGGGCGACCAGGCCGAACAGGGCCTGCGGGTCGGCGGCGAGTTCGCGGCCGGTGACCCGCAGGCGTCCGCCGACGACCAGCGCGGCGAGCATCTGCCAGACCGAGATGTCGAAGGTGACCGGGGCGTTGTGGACCAGCACGGTGTGCCCGTCCAGCTCCAGGTCGGCGATCTTGGCGAACAGGTGGTTGACCATGCCCGCCCGGTGCACCATGGCGCCCTTGGGACGGCCGGTGGAGCCCGAGGTGAAGATGACGTACGCCAGGTCGTCGCCGGCGCCGCGCGGGGCCGGCGGCTCCGCCGCGGTGTCCGTGTCGAGCTCCAGCACCGGGACGTCCAGCCCGGCCTCGGCCAGCAGCTCGGCGGCCATGGCTCGCTCGCCGGGGCCGACCAGCAGGGCGCTCAGGTGCGCCTCGGCGGCCAGCACGGCCCCGCGCCTGACCGGCGCGGCGACGTCCAGCGGCAGCCAGGCCGCGCCCGCGCCGAGCACGCCCAGGACGGCGGTGACGAAGCCGCAGCCGGGCGGGGCCAGCACGCCGACCGGTCCGGTCTCGGCGCCCGCCTCGAGCAGCGCCCGGGACACGGCGCCGGCTCGGCCGGCCAGCTCGCGGTAGCTCAGCCGCTCGGCGCCGTCGGAGACGGCGATCGCGGCCGGGGTGGCCCGGGCGAACTCCTGGACCCTCGCCACCACGTCCGTCCACGGGTCGGTCTCGGCCGGCTCCGGGGCGGGGACGGCCAGCCGGGTGCGCTCGCCGGGCAGCAGCAGGTCCAGCCGCCCGAGCGGGCGGTCCGGCTCGGCCTGGGCGGTGCGCAGCACGTGCAGCAGCCGCTCGGCGACGACGGCGGCCTCGGCCGGGGTGAACCGGGCGGTGTCGTAGCCGATCTGGAGGCGCAGCCGCTCGCCGGGCAGAGCCATCAGGCTGAGCGGGTAGTGGTTGGCGTCGCCGGCCCGCAGGCCGGTCAGCCGCAGCCCGGCGACCTCGCCGGCCAGCGCCTTGGGGTCGAGCGGGTAGTTCTCGAAGACCAGCACGCTGTCGAAGAGGTCGCCGACCCCGGCGAGGCGCTGGATGGTGTTGAGGCCGAGGTGCTGGTGCGGCAGCAGGACGGACTGGCGGTCCTGCAGGGCGGACAGCAGCTCGGTGAAGCTCTGCGCCGGGTCCAGGTCGACCCGCACCGGCAGGGTGTTGATGAACAGCCCGACCATGCCCTCCACCCCGGGCAGCTCCGGGGGGCGGCCCGAGACGGTGCCGCCGAAGACGATGTCGCGCAGCCCGGTCAGGGTGCCCAGTACGGTCGCCCAGGCGCCCTGCACCACGGTGTTGACGGTCAGGCCGCGGCTGCGGGCCCAGCCGGTGAGCGCGGCGAACTCCCGCTCGTCCAGCTCGACGGCGTGCTCGCCGGGCATGCCCCGCTGGGGGGACGGGGTGCCGGTGGCCGTACCGGACAGCCGGGTGGGCTCGGTGAAGCCGTCCAGCGCGGCCGTCCAGGCCGCCTCGGCGGCCGCCCTGTCCTGCCGGGCCAGGTGGGCCAGGTAGGACTTGTACGGGGCGGGGCGCGGCAGCGAGGCGCCGCCGTCGGCGTAGCAGGCGAACAGTTCACGCACCACGATCGGCATCGACCAGCCGTCGAACAGGATCTGGTGGGCGGTCAGCACCAGCCGGTGCTCGCGCTCGCCGAGTCGCAGCAGGCTGAAGCGGATCAGCGGCGGGCGGGCCAGGTCGAACGGGCGCAGCCGGTCCTGCTCGGCGAGTTCTTCTGCGATTCGCCCGCTCGCCTCCGGGCGCTCGGACCCGGCGCCGACGCTCTCCCCCGGCCTGGCGGCCGGGAGGTGCCCCCACGCTCCGGCACTCCCTCCTTCGTCGGTCGCTGGTCGCTCCTCGCCGTCGGCACCGGCGCGCCCTTCGGCTCGGGGCGGGGCGGTGTCAGCGGACGCGTCCCGCAGGTCCAGCTCCCGCCAGTCGAGCGCGACCTCGCGCGCCACGACCTGCACCGGGTCGCCGTTCTTGCGGTAGCGGAAGGCGGCCCGCAGGTTGGGGTGGCGCTCCAGCAGGGTGGTGACCGCGGCGCGCAGCCGCGCCGGGTCCAGTTCGCCCGCCAGGTCCATCACCAACTGCACGGTGTAGACGTCGAGTTCCTCGCGGTGGTACTGCGCGTGGAACATCAGTCCTTCCTGCAGCGGTGCCACCGGCAGGATGTCGCTCAGATTGGAGCTCCGCCGCCCGGTTCGTCGCCCGGCGCGGGGCTCGGCCGAGGCCGTGGTCACAGCTCGTTCCCCCAGTCGTCCATCTCGTCCTCGAATTCGTCGATCTCGTCCTGGCTGAGTGCGACCAGGTCGAGGTCGGACGGTGTCCAGCCGCCGGCGCCGGGTTCCCGGGTGTGCCGCACCAGGGCCCGCAGGGCCCGGAACCAGCCCTCGGCCAAGTCCTCGGCGTCGGCCTGCGCCAGGGCCTGGCCGGCCCAGGTCCAGCGGGCGCTCAGTCGCGGTCCGTCCGGGCCGTCCTCGGTCATCGCGTTGACGTCCAGGACGTGCGGCAGCGGCATCTCCGGGTCGGCCCCGGCGGCCAGCGCGGCGGACTGCTCGGTCAGCGCCCAGTCCTCGGTGCCGGGCGCGGGCAGCCGGCCCAGGTAGTTGAAGCCGAGCTGCGGCCGGGCCGTACCCGACAGTGCCTCGGCCCGCTCCAGGCCGTGCTTGTTCAAATACCGCAGTTGGCCCCAGCCGAGTCCGTGCCCCGGCACCATCCGCAGGTGCTCCTTGACCAGCTTCAGGCTGTGTCCGGCGGCCGGCCCGCCGGACAGCGCCTCCGCCAGGTCCACCGGGCCCGGGTCCAGCCGCAGCGGGTAGGCGGTGGTGAACCAGCCGACCGTGCGGGACAGGTCCACGCCGGGGGCGAACTCCTCGCGCCCGTGGCCCTCCAGCTCGACCGGCACCGGCCCCTGCGGCCGCCCGGTGCGCCGCCGCCAGTCCGCGACGGCGAGCGCCAGGGCGGTCAGCAGCACGTCGTTCACCTCGGCGTGGTACGCCCCGGTGACCTCGGTGAGCAGCGCCGCCGTGGTGTCGGTGTCCAGGGTGCGGTGCAGGGTGCGGGCGGTGGCGACGGTGTCCACCGCCGGGTCGGCGGCCCGGTGGCCCAGCGGGGCCTGCGAACTGGCCGACTCGGCGCGCCACCAGTCGAGTTGGGCGCGCAGCTCGGGCGTGCCAGCGGTCCGCTCCAGCAGCGCGGACCAGTGCCGCAGCGAGGTGCCGACCGGCTCCAGCCGGACCGGCTCGCCCGCCAGGACGGCTTCGTGCGCCCGGGCCAGGTCGGGCAGCAGCACCCGCCAGGACACCCCGTCCACCACCAGGTGGTGCAGGGTGAGCAGCAGCTCGCCGACCTCGGGGTGCCAGCGCGCCTGGACCATCACGCCCGCGCCGGGCGCCAGCCGCTGCCGGGCGGCGACCGCCTCGGCGGGCCAGTCGGCGGCCGGGCCGTCGAGGGTCCGCAGCAGCTCGCCGGCGTCCACCGTGCCGGGCTCGGTGATCAGCAGCGACCAGTCCGGCAGCAGCCGCATCCGCAGGCCGTCGTGGTGGTCCAGCAGCGCCTGCAGGGCCGCGGTCAGTGACTCCCGGGTGGCGTTCGCCGGGGTGCGGACCAGGACGGCCTGGTGGAAGCCGTCCACCGGCCCGCCGAGTTCGCGCAGCCAGTGCCCGATCGGCAGCTGCCCCAGCGGGCCGACGCCGTCCTCGGTGCCGACCGTGGTCACCGCCCCCTCGCCCTCGCCGTCGCGGGCCACCACGGCCAGTGCCGCCGGGGTCCGGTGGGTGAAGACGTCCTGCGCGGTGACCACCAGCCCGGCCGCGCGGGCCCGGCTGACCAGCTGGATGGAGACGATGCTGTCGCCGCCCAGGTCGAAGAAGCCGTCGTCGGCGCCGACCTCGGGCAGTCCGAGCACCTCGGCGAAGACCGCGCAGAACGCGGCCTCCCGGGCGTCGGCCGGGGCCCGGCCGGTGGAGGCGGCGGCGTAGTCGGGCGCGGGCAGCGCCCGGCGGTCCAGCTTGCCGTTGCCGGTCAGCGGCAGGGTCTCCAGCGGGACGAACGCGGAGGGCACCAGGTAGTCGGGCAGCTCCGCCGCGAGCGCCGCCCGCAGCTCGCCGACCGGCAGGTCGGCCGGGGTCACGTAGGCGACCAGCCGCTTGTCGCCGGGGCGGTCCTCGCGGACCACCGCGGCGGCCTGCTCCACGCCGGGCCGGGCGAGCAGCGCGGTCTCGATCTCGCCGAGCTCGATCCGGAAGCCGCGCAGCTTGACCTGCTCGTCGGCCCGGCCCACGTAGTCCAGCTGGCCGTCGGCCGTCCAGCGCACCAGGTCACCGGTGCGGTACATCCGGTCGTCCGGCGCGCCGTAGCGGTCGGCGTACGGGTCGGCGGTGAAGCGCTGGGCGGAGAGCTCCGGCCGGTGCAGGTAGCCGAGGGCCACCCCGGCGCCGGCCACGTACAGTTCGCCGATCACGCCGGGCGGGGTCGGCCGCAGGGCCTCGTCCAGCACGTACACCCGGGCGCCGGCCAGCGGTCGGCCGATCGGCGGCTTGACCGCTCCGGCCAGCGGCTCGCTGACGGTGGCGCAGACCGTGGTCTCGGTCGGGCCGTACGCGTTGAGCATCCGCCGGCCCGCGGACCAGCGCTCCACCAGCTCGGGCGGGCAGGCCTCGCCGGCCGTGATGAGGGTCAGGCCCTCGGGCATCGGCAGCGCGACCGGCCAGGCGGCGAGCACCGTCGGCGGCAGGCAGACCACCTCGATGCCGGCCGTGGCGACCAGCTCGGCCAGCGGCTCGCCGGGCGCCCGGTCGGCCTCCGCGGCCAGCACCAGGACGGCGCCGGTGAGCAGGGCGGTGAGCAGCTCCCAGGCGGCGGCGTCGAAGCTGAACGAGGCGAACTGCAGCAGCCGGGTGCCCTCGCCGACGCCGAAGCGGTCGTGCTCGGCGGCCAGCGCGGCGACCGCCCGGTGCGGCACCAGCACGCCCTTGGGACGGCCGGTGGAGCCGGAGGTGTAGATCACGTACGCCGGGTGCTCCGGCCCCAGCGGCGCGGTCCGCTCGGTGTCGTCCGGGTCGTGCGCGGGGGCGGCGGCGATCGCGGCGGCGATCGCCGGGTCGTCCAGCAGCAGCACCGGGGCGGCCACCGGCTCCGGCAGTCGTCCGGCCACCGAGCCGTGGCTGAGCACCGCCAGCGGAGCGGAGTCCGCCAGCAGGTAGCCGATCCGCTCGCGCGGGTACGCCGGGTCGACGGGCAGGTAGGCCGCGCCCGTCTTGAGGACCGCGAGCACCGCGACGACCGCGTCGACCGTGCGCGGCATCGCCAGGGCGACGATCCGTCCGGGGCCCGCGCCCAGGGCGATCAGGTGGTGGGCGAGCCGGTTGGCGCGCTCGTTCAGCTCGCCGTAGTCGACCTCGGCCCGTACCGCGCCGCCCTCGAACCAGCGCAGCGCGGGCCGCTCGGGCGCGCGGTGCGCCTGCGCCTGGAACAGCGCGGGTAGCTGGACCGCACCGACGGTGGTCGGGGTGGCGGCCCCGCTCCAGGAGCCGAGCAGCAGCTCGCGCTCCTCGGGCAGCAGGGCGTCCAGTCCGCTGAGCGGTCGGTCGGGCTCGCCGGTCAGCAGGCCGATCAGGTGGGCCAGCCGGTCCGCCAGGCCGCGCGCGGTCCGCTCGGTGAACAGGTCGGTGCTGTACTCCAGGGTGCCGGTGAGGCCGTCCGGCCGGCCCGACCCGTCGTACTGCTCGACGAGTTCGAAGGCCAGGTCGAACTTGGCCGTCCCGGTGCCGATCTGGCGGACCTCGGCGGTCAGGCCGGGCAGCTCGGGGCGGGCCCCGGCGTTGTTCTGGAAGGCCAGCATCACCTGGAAGAGCGGCTGGCGGGCCAGCGAGCGGCCGGTGCCGAGCCGGTCGACCAGCTTCTCGAACGGCACGTCCTGGTGGGCCAGGGCGGCCAGCACGGTCTCCCGGGCCCGGCCGACCAGGGTGCGGAAGGTCGGGTCGCCGCCCAGGTCGGTGCGCAGCACCAGGGTGTTGACGAAGAAGCCGACCAGGCCGTCCAGGGCCTGGGCGGTGCGCCCCGCCACCGGGGTGCCGAGCGGGATGTCCGTACCGGCGCCGAGCTTGCCGAGCAGTACGGCCAGCGCCGCCTGCACCACCATGAACGGGCTGGCGCCGGATTCCCGGGCCAGCGCGGCCAGGGCGCGGTGCGTTTCGGCGTCCAGTCGCAGCGGCACGGTGGCGCCCCGGTAGCTGGGCACCGCCGGGCGCGGGAAGTCGACGGGCAGCGGCAGCTCCTCCGGCAGCCCGGCCAACTGCTCGGCCCAGTAGTCAAGCTGACGGGACATCAGTGAATTCGGATCGTCCGGCTCGCCGAGCAACCGGCGCTGCCAGAGCGTGTAGTCGGCGTACTGGACGGGCAGTTCGGCCCACTCGGGGGCGCCGCCGGCCAGCCGGGCACGGTAGGCGGCCTGCAGGCCGTCGACCAGCGGGCGCACCGACCAGCCGTCGGCCGCGATGTGGTGCTGGACCAGAAGCAGTACGTGCTCCTCGACACCGGTCTCGAACAGCACGGCGCGCAGCGGCGGTTCGGTGGCCAGGTCGAAGGGCGTGCCGGCCCGGGCGGCCAGCTCGGCGTCCAGCTCCTCGGCCGGGCGGCCGGTGAACGGGACGACCGGCAGCTCCGGCCCGGCCTCGCCGGCCGGGAGCACCCGCTGGTGCGGGCGTCCGTCCTCGGCCGGGAAGACGGTGCGCAGGCTCTCGTGCCGGGCCACCACGTCGGCCAGTGCCGCGGCGAGCGCCGCCCGGTCCAGCGCGCCGGTCAGCCGGACCGCGTGGGAGAGGTGGTAGGTGGCGCCGGCGGCGTCCAACTGGGAGAGGAACCACAGCCGTTGCTGCCCGGGGGAGAGCGGTATGCGCTCCGGCCGCGGGCCGGCCACCAGCTCCCCCCGGGCCGGCTCGAGGCCGTCCAGGGCGAGCGCCAGGGCGAACGGGGTGGGCGCCTCGAACAGGGTGCGGATCGGCAGCTCGATCCCGAGCCGGGCGCGCAGCCCGGTGACGATCCGGCCGGCCAGCAGCGAGTGCCCGCCGAGCGCGAAGAAGTCCTCGTCGGCGCCGACCTCGTCGAGCTCCAGCACCTCGGCGAACAGCGCGCACAGCAGCGCCTCGCGCTCGGTGGCCGGGGCCCGTCGCTCGCGGCGCAGCGCGCCGAAGTCCGGCGCCGGCAGGGCCTTGCGGTCCACCTTGCCGTTGGGGGTCAGCGGCAGCGCCGCCATCGGCACCAGCACCGCCGGCACCATGTAGTCGGGCAGCGTCCGGGCCAGTTCGGCGCGGACGGCGGCCGGGTCGGCGCCGCCGGCCAGGTGGGCGACCAGCCGGGCCCCGCCGGACGGGTCCCGGGCGACGGTGACCACCGCGTCGGCCACGCCGGGGACGGCGCGCAGCGCGGCCTCCACCTCGCCGGGCTCGATCCGGTGGCCGCGGATCTTGACCTGGTGGTCGACCCGCTCCAGGAACTCCAGCTGCCCGTCGCTCCGGTGCACCACCCGGTCGCCGGTGCGGTACATCCGGGCGCCGGACGCCTCGGCGTACGGGTCGGCCACGAAGGCGGCCGCGGTGCGCCGCGGGTCGTTCAGGTAGCCGCGGCCGACGCCGCGCCCGCCCACGTACAGCTCGCCGGGCTGGCCGGCCGGGACGGGCTGCAGCGAGTCGCCGAGGACGTAGAGCCTGGTGTCGCGGACCGGGCGGCCGATCGGGGCGCGCACCGAGTCCAGCTCGGCCGGGGAGCCGATCAGGGCGTGGGTGACGTCGTCCGAGCACTCGGTCGGCCCGAAGGCGTTGACCAGCGGGATGCCGGGGCGCAGCGCGAACCAGCGGCGGGCCAGGTCGGCGGGCATCGCCTCGCCGGTGACCACCAGCCTGCGCAGCGCGGACAGCCGGGGCAGCGGCGCGCCGGCCTCCCAGGAGTCCAACGCGGCGCGCAGCAGCGAGGGGACGACCTCCAGCACGGTGACGCCCTCGGCGTCGGCGAGCGCGAACAGCGCGCCCGGGTCTCCCGCGAGCTCGCGGGAGACCACCCGCAGCCGCCCGCCCGCGACCAGCGGGCTGAGCATCTGCCAGACCGAGATGTCGAAGGTGACGGGGGCGTTGTGCACCACGGTGTCGGCCTCGGACAGCTCCAGGTCGGCGTGCTTGGCGAGCAGGTGGTTGACCATGCCGTCGCGGTGCACCATGGCGCCCTTGGGGCGGCCGGTGGAGCCCGAGGTGTAGATGACGTACGCCAGCTCGGCCGGGCCCCCGGTGGTCGGCAGCAGCTCCTCGTCGCGGGCGTCGTCGAGCCCGAGCACGGCCGGGCACCGGTCCTGCGGCAGCGCGCCGAGCAGGGTGTCGACGTACGGCCGCTGGTCCTCGCCGTGCAGCAGGACGGCGGCGCCCGCGGCCTCGACCAGCGCCGCGCCGCGGACGGCCGGGGCCTGGACGTCCAGCGGCAGCCAGGCGGCGCCGGCGCCGAGCACGCCGAGGACGGCGGTCACGAAGCCGGTGCCGGGGGCGGCGGCGATCGCCACCAGCCGGTCCGGCCCGGCGCCCGCGGCGACCAGCCGGCGGGAGAGGGCGCTGGCCCGGGCGACCAGTTCGGCGTAGTCGAGCCGGCCGGCGTCGTCCTGGACGGCGATCGCGTCGGGACGGGCCAGTGCGAGTTGGCGGATCCGGGGCAGGACGTCGGTGAAGGTGTCCGGCTGCTGCCCGTAGCCGTTCCCCCCGGCCAGGACGCGCTCGCGCTCGGCCGCCGGCAGGGCGGCGATCCGGCCGACCGGCAGTTCGGTGGAGACGGTGGCGAATTCATCGAGGTAGCCGAGCAGGGCGTCGCGGAAGAGGTCCAGGCGCTCCTGGGGGTAGCGGTCGGCGTCGCCGTCGACCCGCAGCTCGCAGCCGTCCTCGCCGTTGTCCAGGAAGAGGATCTGCAGGTCCGGGACGGGGCCGGTGGACAGGTTGCGGACCTGGGCGCGGCACTCGCCGAGGGCGAACTCGCCGCCGGTCTGCAGCACGTTGACGGTCGGGCCGAAGGTGCGGCCGGCGTCGCCGGTCAGACCGAGGTCGCGGCGGATCGCGTCGTGCCGGTGGCGCTGGTGGCGCAGCGTGCCGCGCAGGGTGGCGGCGACCTGGGTGAGCAGGCCGGCACGACCGAGCGCGGGGTGGACGGAGACCGGCAGCGGCAGGAAGTTGGCGCGCATGCCGGGGACGGCCTGGGCCAGCGGGGTGGTCCGGGCGGCGACCGGGAGGGTCAGTACGACCCGGTCGGTGCCGGCCAGAGCGGCGAGGCAGCCGGCGGTGGCGCCGATCAGCAGGGTCTGCCAGGTGACCCGCTCGGTCCAGGCGGCGTCCTGCAGCCTGGTGACGGTGTCGGCCGGGATCAGACCGGTGCTGCGCAGGGTGGTGCGGGCGGGCGCGCCGAGGTGGCCGGAGAGCACGGTGGGCTCGATGCCGTCGGCCAACTGCTCGGCCCAGTGGGCGCGGTCGCGCTGGTGGGCGGGGGAGGCGAGGTAGTCGCGCTCCTCGGCGAGCAGTTCGGCGAGGGTCGGGTCGGCGGCCGGCTCGGCGCCGGGCAGGTCGTACTCGGCGGCGAGCCGGCGGTAGACCAGGGCGCGGCTGAAGCCGTCCACGAGGATGTGGTTGGCCCTCATGTGCAGCCAGGCCAGTTCCGTGCCGATCAGCACCAGGGTGGCGGCGAAGGCGTCGGGGCCGAGGGAGGACGGAAGCTGCTGCTGGGTCTCCAGAAACGTTTCGGCGGCGGCGAGCGGGTCCGGCTCGCCGGTCAGGTCGAGCACCGGAAGGGGACGCGCGCGCGGCGGCTCGACCAGCTGCACCGGCTGCCCGTCGCGCTCGACGAAGCGCACCCGCAGGCACTCGGTGCGGTCCAGCACGCGCTGCCAGGCGGCCCGCAGCCGCTCGTGGTCCAGCGGGCCGGTCAGCTCCAGGACGTCCGCCATGGTGAACACCGGATTGCCCGGGTCGAGCTGCTGGGCGAACCACATCTCGCGCTGGGCGGCGGACAGCGGTAGCTCTTCCGGATGCACTGCTTCGAACGGACGCGCCGTCTGAGGCATCGTCATCTCACCCCCGTGGCAATGGCGTTGGGCGGCGTGAGGCGCTCGACCGCATCCAGTGCGTCGGCGCCGTAGATGTCGCGCACCCAGGCGCTCTGATAGATGGTGTCGAGGTAGCGGTCGCCCAGGTCGGGCGAGACGGCGACGGCGACGACGTCCTTGCCGCGGCGGTGCTCCGCGAGCCAGGCCGCCGCACCGCTGACCACCGTCCCGGTGGAGCCGCCGAACAGGAAGCCGCCCCGGGCGAGCCGGTGGCAGGTGCGGACGGTGTCGATCTCGGGCACGTGCACCACGTCGTCGACGAAGGTCTCGTCCAGCAGGGCAGGCCGGACGCCGGCGCCCAGGCCCGGGATCATCCGCGACCCGGGCTCGCCGCCGAAGGTGACCGAGCCGACGCTGTCCACCGCGACGATCCGGGCGGCCGGCCGGTGCTCCTTGAAGTAGCGGGCGCAGCCCATCAGCGTCCCGGTGGTGCCGGCGCCGACGAACAGCACGTCCAGGTCCGGGAACTGGCGGTGGATCGCCGGACCGGTGGTGCGGTAGTGCGCCCGCCAGTTGTCCGGGTTGGCGTGCTGGTTGAGCCACACGTAACGCGGTGAGGAGGCGCACAGCTCGCGGACGTAGTCCAGCCGGGCGCCCAGGAACCCGGTGTCCGGCGACGGTTCGGTGATCATGTGAACCTTGCCGCCGAGCGTTTCGATGAGCTGACGGGTGGACAGATTCGTACGTGGGTCGACAACGCAGATGAACTGGTAACCCCGGACGGAGGCGATCATGCTGAGCGCCATCCCCAGGTTGCCGGAGGAGGACTCCACCAGGACGGAGTCGCGGTTCAGCCGTCCGTCGCGCTCGGCGGCGTCGACCATGCTGAGGGCCGCTTTGAGTTTGACGGAGCCGGCGAAGTTGAAGCCCTCGCACTTGAGGTACAGCGGGTAGTCGAACATCGCGCGCAGGTCGACGAAGAGTTCGTCCTCGTTGAACTCCTGCGGTGTTCTGATGATGGGCATCGGCCCGTCCCCCTTCGCGTCGAATGGCGGGACGTCAGTCCCAGATGATGTCGTCGCCGTGCACGGCGGAGGCGTGCGCGCCGGCCGGGGCGGCCGTGGTGGCGGCGCCGGCGGCCGGCGCGGTGAGGGTGATGCCGGCGGCCAGCAGGCCGAGGATGGCGGCGGCGCGGCCGGCGAAAACGGTGATGCTGCTCATGGTGAACCCCCGGTGACAAAGACGTCGCGGGCCGCGAAATCAGCGGCGGCGAAACAGCGGAAACGGATGAGTGCTCCACCGGGTTCGAATCCCGCGGCGAATGGCTGGGCGAACCCGGATCTCTAATCCCGCGGAAGGGGTTCCGGCCCCCTTCGGCGTGACCAAGTCTGTCTCGCACACAAGTTCCGTGCCATGGTTCGCCACTGTCAGGGTCCTGCCCTGGCAGCACCCTGCAGCGCACCCTCCCCCGGCGTCACTCGTCCAACAACGGGAGCCGGTCGGCGCTGAATTCGGCCGCGAGTCGCCATCCGCGCAGTTCGGGCGCGTCGCGCAGGCAACGGCTGGCGATCCGGCACGCAGCGGAATCCAGGTCTCCGGATTTCCGGGGGCCGAGAAAGAACACCAGATCGGCGCCGAGCGGATCGATCTCGACGTAAACGTGCTCGAGTCCCTCGTCCGGAAGGGCGGCTTTCCGGAGCAGTTCGACGAGTTTGTCGGGCGTGACCTGTTCCGACCCGACCATACCCCGAACCAGACGTCCGACAGTGATATACATGTCAAATCCTCTCGTGGGTAGACCCGCTCGAAGCCCGCAGGAAAGGCCTGGCGGAACCGGCAGGTGGCTGTGGGCAGGGTGTCGTAGCATGCCCCCGAGATCCGGCAATGACGTGGCGTCATCAGGTTGGAAATATCCGGGGGGCAGGGTGCTGTCAGTGTTAGGACTGGATCCCGATGCAGAGGCCGTGTACCGGACGGTGCTGGCCCGGCCGGAGCTCGGGATCGCGGGGGTCGCGCAGGATCTCGAGTGGCCGGAACAGCGGGTCCGGGACGCCCTGGACGGGCTGGCCCGGCTCACCCTGATCAGACACTCCGAACTGGAGCCCGGACACCTCCTCCTGGTGAACCCGGAGGTCAGCCTGGCGATGCTGATCGGCCGACAGGAGGCCGAACTCGCCGAGCGGCAACGTCAGATCGCGCAGAGCCGACTGGAGGCCGCCAAGCTCGTCGCCCAGTACGCCGAGCACCGCAAGGGCGAACGCGGCCTGGGTGTCGAGCAGTTGGACGGCGTCGACCAGATCCGGCTCCGGCTGGAGGAGCTCTCGCACTCCTGCACCAGCGAGATCATGGGCTTCGCGACCGGCGGCGGGCAGTCGCAGGCCGCCCGCAGCGCGAGCCAGGCCGCCGACCAGGCGGTCTTCGAGCGCGGCGTGCAGATGCGCAGCGTCTACCTGGAGAGCGCGGCCAACGACGGCGGCACCATCGCCCACCTGGAGTGGCTCACCGGGATGGGCGCCCGGGTCCGGATAGCGCCCGCGCTCCCGATGCGTCTGGTGATCTTCGACCGTGAGGTGGCGGTCGTCCCCACCGATCCGGACGACACCAGCGTGGGGGCCCTGGTGCTGTCCGGTCCCGGACTGGTCTCCGCGCTCTGCGCGCTGTTCGAGTACGTCTGGGAGAACGCCACCCCGTACGGGAAGGCCCCGGCCAGGGGAGCCGAGGGCCTCAACCCGCAGACGATGGCGGTGCTCAGCCTGCTCGCCCAGGGTCACACCGACGAGGTGGTGGCCCGCAAGCTCGGCGTCTCGGTGCGCACCTCGCGCCGGATCACCGCCGAGCTGATGGCCTGGCTCGGCGGCCGGAGCCGCTTCCAGGCCGGGGTGATCGCCGGGGAGCGCGGTCTGCTGCAGGGCGGCGCGCCGGCGCGCGCGCGGGCGGGGGGGACAAGACCAAGGCCACCCCCCCCCACACCCCAACACCCCCCCCACCCCGCCCGCCCC
>NZ_JBSFGK010000107.1:0-23467 GCF_053596495.1 Kitasatospora sp. NPDC001683 | reverse complement strand
TCGCCGGTTTTTGTGGGGTTTTTTTTGGGGGTGGGGTGGGGGGCCCGCCCCCCGGCGGGCGGGGGCCCCCCCCACCGCCCCCAAGCCCCCGGTCAGCCGCCGCCCGGCCCGTCCGGCGAGCGCAGTGTGTCCAATCGCTGCCGGTACTCCTCCGCGTCGATCTCGCCGCGCGCGAACCGCTCCGCGAGCACCTGCTCCGGGGTGGGCCCGTGCGCCCAGCCACCCGGCCCGCCGGGACCGACGCCCGCAGCACCGGGCCCGTGCGGGATCGGCTGCCGCGAGCGCGAGACGTACCGGAACAGGGCGACGACCAGGAGCACCAGCACCGCCAGGACGAGCAACGCGATGATCGCCATCAGGGCGATGCCCCAGCCCCCCGGCCCTCCGTGGCCGGGCCCGTAGCCGTGCCAATGCCAGTGCCTCATCAGGTCCTCCTCCTCCGACCCACCGGGCCCGCCGAGGTGTTCGGCACCGTCACCGCCCGGGGTGCGGTACGGGCTGAGCCACTCGCACCGCACCGGGATGATCAGCGCCCTATCACCATCGTGCGCCCGCGACCGGTCAAAGCGCCGTGAAGAAAGCCTGAAAAAACGTTCCTGCGATCCCGCCCCGCCCACCGGGGGTAGCGTTGCCGCCCATGAACCACCATCCGCCCGACGACCACCGCTCCCCCGAGCAGCTCGTCGCGGCCGGGGCGCTCCGCCACCACGCCGACCTCCACCCCCACCCCGCGCTCAACCACTCCCCGATCGGCTACGTGTCCACCGCGCTCTGGGCCGAACTCACCGCCCTCGCGATCGCCCCCAGCGCCGCCGAGGCCACCGCCGCCGCCCTGCTGCGCGCGCTCGCCGACCGCGCCGTGGACGCCGCGCTGGCTCCGGGCAACGAACGCGCCCCGCGCGACGACCTGTACGTCACCGACCCCGCGCACATCGGCCCGCACCGCCGGGCGGTCTGGTTCCAACGCTCCGGCCCGGGCGGCCCGATCACCGCCGCCTTCGCGCCCTGACGGCGCCGACCGCGCCCGACGGGGTTCAGCGCTCGACCGTCAGGCTCTCGCAGACCCAGCTCATCCGGTCCGGCCCGCCGAACGGCGGCCGCTCGTGGTAAGTCCCGTCGGCCACCGACAGGTTGACGATCAGGTAGGCGTGCCAACTGGAGCCGACCCCGCGGAGGTCCGCGTAGACCAGCTCGTCCTCGACGTACCAGTCCACCGAGTGCGCGCCGAACACCACCCGCAGGCCGAAGCTCGCCCCCGGACCGATCCCGACGGCACCGCCGTGCCAGTACCGGAAGCCGCCCCGGACGTGGTTGGAGATCTCCAACAGGTCCGGGTTGTCCGGGTGGTACTCGAAGACGTCCACCTCGTTGCCGCCGTCCCGCCAGGTCCAGATCGCCGGCCAGGCGCCCAGCTCGAACGGCAGGGTGACCCGCGCCGACAGTACGTCCCCGGCACGGACCTGGAAGCCCTCCGGACTGCCCTCGGTGGTCAGCAGGTTGCACGTCCACAGTCCGCCGGTGCGCCGCCGCACGGCGGAGAACACCCCGCCGGGACAGTACTCGGGGCTCAGGTAGTCGAGCTTGTGGTCGCTCCGGTTGGTCGGCCCCATCCGGGGGTACGCGCTGCTGCGCCCGGCGATCCACTGCCTGGTCGAAGTGAAGTCCGCGTCGAACACGACTGCCACGGCCGCCTCCCCAATGCTCCGGTGCCCCGGCCATCCGAACCGCCGGGCACACAGAGTGAGTACCCGATACGTTCCGCAGTATGCGAACCGGACCTTCGCAGTCCGGGGCGGTCCGGACGAACGGGAGCGACCGGAGCGACCGGGCAGGCGGGACGATCAGCCGACCGACGTGGTGGCGCCCCCGGTCCGGAGCCGGTCGGTCACCGAGACCACCCCGTCCACCGAACGGCACAGGTTGAGCACGATCGGCACCAGGTGCGGCTCGGGCACGGTGCCGCTGAGCACCACCCGGCCCTGGTCGACCTCCACCCCGATCTCCGCCGGGCTCACCCCGTCGATCCGGCCGAGCACCTCCTCGACGATCTCCCGCCGGATCACCCGGTCCTCACGCAGGAACACCCGCAGCAGGTCCCCGCGACTCACCATCCCGATGACCCGCCCCTCCTCGTCCAGCACCGGCAGCCGCTTGAGCCCGTGCCGGCTCATCAGCCGGGCCGCCGCGACCACGCTGGTGTCGGGCGTGGTGCAGACCGGCTGCGCCGTCATCAGGTCCGCCGCCGTGACCTCGCCGCCATGACCCACCCGCGCCGACTCGGGCGCGGGCAGCAGGCTGCCCGGATCCTCCTGCGCGGCCAGCGTGCGCAGCAGGTCCGCCTCCGACACCAGCCCGAGCGGCCGCCCGTCCGGGTCCACCACCGGCACCCCGGTGATGTCGTACTCGGTCAGCAGGGTGACGATCTCCCGGAAGCCGGTCTCGGGGGCGACCCGGACCACGGGGCTGGTCATCACGGATTCGACGGTGGCATGCGGCACGCCGGTTCACCTCGTCCAACGACGCTGGTCCGACCGGGCGCGGATCGTCCCGGCCGGTACCCGCAGCATGGCCTCCGACCGCGCGAACCGCCAGGGGCCAAGGGGCCGAACGGGTGGGACCAAGGGCCCCGACGTGCGAACACTCCTCCGACGAACGATCCGCCGGCGCTCCTCCGGGCCCCCGGTGACAGAACCTCCAACCCGGACGGCGCAACCATCACATGATCGACTCGTTGGACCGTCCACCACGACGGCACTGACTGTACTGACTGTACTGACGGCACCGGGAGGCCCGGTTGGCAGGACGGACGGCGGACGCGGCACCGGCGGCCCGGAGTGGTGCGGCGCGCCCGGTGGCGGAGGCGGAGGCCGCGCTGGTGCACCACTACCGCAGGCTGGTCCGGCTCGCCTACCTGCCCTGCCCGCCGACCGGGACCGGCGAGGGCAGTGCGGCCACCGCCGTGCTGCTGCCCTCCGCCCGGGGTCCGCAGCGCACCGTCGGCGGGCCGGGCCGGTCGTGCAGCCGGTTCGAGCCGGCCACCGTGGCCTGGACGTGGTGGCGCTCCCCGCAGGGCGCCGACCACCTGCTCGCGGCGGGCAGCCGACGGGTCACCCGGCTCACCGTCAAGGGCCCGGACTGGTCGGCCGACCGCCCGGCCCCGGACCACACCCTCTCGGTCGAGCGGCCCGCCCGGGCCGCCGTCCAGGTCGAGACGCTCCTCGACAACGGCACCCGGATCAGCCCGCCGCACTGACCCGAGCCTCCAACAGCGCCGGGTAGTCCGGCAGTTCGACGCTGGACACCTGCTTGCCCAGCTCCAGCATCCGGTTCAGCACCCACCGCCGGTTGAGCAGCCCGTTGCGCACCCTTAGCCCGGTCGCCGTGCGCGGCGCCAGGAACGGGCCGGTCCGGTCCCCGCCCTTCTGGCAGCCCCGGGCGTAGCCGCGCAGCAGCTCCTCGTACCGGGCGAAGGCGGCCCGGTGGTCGCCACCGGCCAGCGCCAGCTCTCCCGCCAGCACGTACGCGGCCACCACCGCCGTCCCGGTGCCCATCCCGCCGATGGTGGCGCCGCAGGCGGCGTCACCGAGCAGGGCCACCCGACCGACGGACCAACTGGGGACGTCGGCGCGGCTGATCGAGTCGAAGTACAGCTCGGGGGCGGCGTCCAGGCTCCGCAGCAGTTGCGGCACCCGCCAGCCGAGGCCGGCGAAGGCGGCGCGGATCAGCCCCTTCTGCTGCCGGATGTCGTGCCGGTCGTAGCGCAGTTCGGGCGAGGCGAAGAGGCAGAAGGCGCCCGCCCTGGCCGGGTCGCGGTGGTCGGCGCCGACGGACATCAGCCGGCCGGGGACGTTCAGGCCCACCCCGCCGACCGGCAGACCGTCGTCGTTGGGCAGCTGCCAGGTGGCCGCGTAGTAGCCGAGGTGGCGGACGAACCGCTGCTCGGGCCCGAAGGCGAGCCGCCGCACGGTGGAGTGCAGGCCGTCGGCGCCGATCACCAGGTCGAACTCGCGCGGTGCGCCGCGCCGGAAGGCCACCCGCACGCCGCTCGGCGTCTCCTCCAGGGCCTCGACGGAGTCGCCGAACACGTACTCGGCGCGGGAGTTGCCGTGCCGGTACAGCACCTGGGCCAGCTCCCCGCGCGGGATCTCCAGCTCGCCGCCCGCGAAGTCGGCCGGCAGGTGCAGCAGTTGGCGCCCCTCCTGGTCCACGAAGGCGAGCGGGCTGCCACCGGTGGCGAGCGCGCGCAGTTCCTCCAGCACGCCCATCCGCTCCAGCACGGTGAGGTGGGTGCGTCCGCGGAAGTCGACGTTCTGCCCACCTCCGCGCAGCGCCGGGGCGAGTTCGACCACCGTGACCTCGAAGCCGTACCGGCCGAGCCAGTGGGCCAGGGCGGGGCCGGCGATGCTCGCGCCCGAGATCAGCACGCGGGTGCGGGGGGAAGCGCTCATGGAAACCACTCCATCCGAGGTTTGAGGTCCGAGGTCAGAGGTCTGAGTTCTGAGGCTCGAGAAACTGTGTCTGCAGGACACTGTTCATTGCTGTGTACGATAGACACAGTTGACGCGGACAGGCAACCCCCGGGACGGGAGCGGACGATGGGCGAGGCGGCGAACGACACGGTGCGGCTGCTCTGGGAGCGACCCGCCCGACCGACCCGCGGGCCGAAGCCCGCCCTCAGCCTGGAGCGGATCGCCGCCGCGGGTGTCGAGGTGGCGGACGCCGAAGGGCTGGGCGCGGTCTCCATGCAGAAGGTGGCCGGGCTGCTCGACTTCACGAAGATGTCGCTCTACCGCTACGTCCCCGGCAAGGCCGAGCTGGTCGCGCTGATGGTCGAGTCGGCCGTCGGCGAGCCTCCCGCCGCCCCGGACGCCCTCGACTGGCGGGAGCAACTCACCGCCTGGGCCCACCACTTGGCGGAGACCTTCGCCCGGCATCCGTGGCTGCTGGACGCCACCCTCGGCCCCCGGGTGCTCGGCCCGAACGAACTCGCCTGGCTGGAGCGGGTGGTGGCCGCCCTCGACGGCCGCGGACTGAGCGGCGCCGAGCGGATGGACGCCGCCGTGCTGCTCGCCGGGCACGTGCGCACCATCGCGGAGCAGGCCCGCGCGGCCGGCCCGGACGGCTCCCCCGAGGCCGAACTCCTCGCCGCCCTCGGCACCGTGGTGCACCGGCACGCCGACCGCTACCCCGCCGTGGCCGCCGCGATGGCCGACCCGGACGGGCGCGATCAGGCCCTGGACTTCGGCCTGGCCCGCATCCTGGACGGTCTGGCCGCCCTGATCAGCCGCCGCACCGCCCAGGAGCCGCCGGTGTAAGCACCGAAAACCCGTCGATCCGGGGCCGCCCGGACAACTACCATCCGCTCCCATGGCGATGTTCGTGCACCTGACGGCCGCGGCGAACACGCCGCGCATCCGCCGCGCCGGGATCCGGGCCGACAGCCGGGCCCAGGGAGGCGTGCGCGGGGTGTACTGCTTCCCGGTGCTGCCCTCCTACACCCTCACCCACCAGTGGCTGCGCGAACTGGCCCGGTTCGGCCCGAAGGGCTCGCTGGCCGCGGTGCACGTCCGCCTGGACGACGCGCAGCAGGTGCTGGTCGGGCACTACCGCGACCGCGCCAAGGACGCCCAGCGGTGGCTGTCCGCCGCCCAGGCGGTCGCGCGGATCGCCGCCCTGCCGGACCCGCGCGGCTGGGAGGTGGTCGTGCCGCGCGCGGTGGGCGCCCGCGAGGTGCACCGGATCCGGGCGGTGCCGCAGGTCGCGGGCTGGCGTTACCTCCCTGGCGCGCACGGCACCCGCCCGTGCACCTGCTTCGGCTGCCGGATCCGCGGCGAGTACGGCAGCCGGCGGCTGCGCGAGCGTCATCCGCACCCGCTGGACGGCCCGCCGCCGCCCGTGCCCGTCCTGCTCGCGCGGCTCGAGGCGGCGGGCGAGCCCGGCGACCCGGCCGCGCTGCGGGCCGCCCTGCACTGGTTCGGCCTGCGCCGCCGCGGCCCGGTGGACCGCCTCGCCCGGCTGGCCGCCCACCCCGACCCGGCCGTCCGCCGCGAGCTGGTCTGGGCCGTCCAGGGCTGGTCCACACCGGGCGTCGCCGAACTGCTGGACCGCCTGGCCGAGGACCCGCACCCGGACGTCCGCGAGGCCGTCGAGGACGTCCGGGCGCTCTGAGACTCGGGCTGGTCCGGCCTCAGGAGACGCGCTTCAGCTGCCAGGAGTTGTTGTTGAAGCTCGGCACGGAGGAGTACTGGCAGCCCGAGCCGTAGAAGCTGCCGACGATCGTCCAGCCGGCCGGCGGCCAGGTGGACGAGCAGGCGTTGACCACGGTGCCGACCGGGTAGCCGGTGAGCTGCATGATCTTCTTGGTGTTCGGGTTGAATCCGGAGCCGCAGCCGGCGCTGTTCCACCACTGGACGTCCACGAAGCCGTCCGGGGTCAGCGACGAGGAGCAGACGGTGCTGGTGTCGCCGGGTGCGGCCTGGGCGGTACCCATGGTGAGGGTGAGGGCGGCGGCGGTACAGCCGAGGGTGAGAACGGCGGCGCGAAGTCGGGTCACGGGGGCGGCTCCTCTCGGGCGACGCGGCGGGTCCGCGTGCCAGGAGCCATTCCTATCGGCACGAAGCAGCAGCCGGACAGTGCGTTTCCGGCCCCACCCGCGGCGCGTTCTCGCCCCTCCGCCGCCCCGGACCGGTCGACACCGGGCCCGCCACCTGCGGCGTCTCCCGTCGACGTGCCCGTTCGGCCGAACCGGGTGATCATGGGACGAGCCGCGACTTCGGCGATTCGGCGCACCGGTGCGGTCCGGCGGCGCCGGGAAGGTGGGCCGCGATGTTCCAGCTCCTGTGGATTCTGCTCATCGGATTCGTGCTCGGCTTGCTCGCCAAGCTGATCCTGCGCGGGCCGCAGTCGATCCCCTGGTGGCTGACCATGCTGCTCGGCGCCGCGGGGGCCTGGCTGGGCAACGCCGTCTCCGGCTGGGTCGGCGTCCGCCACACCTCGGGCATCGACTGGATCCGTCACATCCTCCAACTCGCCTTCGCCGTCGCCCTGGTGGCCCTGGTGGCACCGGCCTGGAGCAAGAACCGCCCGCCCCGCTGACCGGGCGCCGGACGGAAATGTCAGTGGCAGGTGCAAGACTCCCGGCAGGGCTCACCGGACGGGCCCGGACGGGAGGGCGTACCGATGCCCATCGGAGATCGCTGGCAACTGCTGCGCGGCGGGGAGCTGCTCGGTGAGATCGTGGTGGACGACGGCCACTTCCCCTGGCTGGACGGCCGATTCGTCCCCGAGGCGGGCTTCGTCGAGGTGAAGCCGTGGTTCGACGAGTCCGCTGCCCTGGTCGACGCCGAGAACTTCCAAGCCTTCGAGCGGGCGTACGACCGGATCGACGGGACGCTCACGCTGGTGTCCCCGCACGGGCCGGTCGCCGAGTTCCTGCTGCACATACGCGGCGACCGGGCGTCGTTCCGGTGGTCTGACGAACCCTTCTCCGACGAAGCCTGAACCGGCTCAGCCCACGTGCACCGCGGGCCGGCGGCTGCGGTCGGGCTCGGCCTCGCGGAGCACCTCCCGGGTCACCGGCGCGATCTCGCCCTGCCCGAACAGGAAGAACCGCAGGAACTGGGCGAAGGGGTTGCCCTCCGTCCACTCGAAGTAGATGTGCGGCTGCTGCCCGGTGAGGTCGCGCACCTGCAGCAGCAGGGCGGCCAGTGCGTTGGGCACGCTGGAGCTCTGCAGCGACAGCACCCGGTAGCGCTCGTGCAGCACCTCGCCGCGCACGGTCAGTTCGGCCTCGAAGTCGGACGGGTCGAGCACGGTGACCTCGACGAAGACCAGGTCGTCCTCGGCCGGGATGTCGTTGTCCTTGCGGATCTGGCGGAGCTTCTCGCGGTACTCGGTGAGGTCCCGGCTGTTCGGCTCGTTGGCGATCAGGCGCAGCGGGCGGTGCATGTAGTCCCGGACGAACCGTTCCGCGACCTCGTCCAGCACCACGTCGGTGACGCGCAGTTCGAAGGCCCGCTTGAGCCGGGAGAGGAAGGAGACCAGCATGATGCCCACGATGAAGCAGGCACCGATCTTGACGCCGTCCGGCCGCTCGGCGATGTTGGCCCCCGTGGTGTAGAGGAACACCGCGGCGATCACCGCGAACCCCGACCGCCAGCGGCGCTGCCCGGCCTTGTGAGCGGCGATGGTCACCGCGATCGCGGCCGAGCTGATCAGCACCAGCACGCCGGTCGCGTACGCGCCGCCCTGGGCGTCCACGTCGGCGTCGAAGATCCAGGTGACCAGGAAGGCGATCAGGGTGAGGACGATCACCAGGGGCCGTACCGCGCGGGCCCAGTGCGGGGCCATGCCGTAGCGCGGCAGGTACCGGGGCATCAGGTTGAGCATGCCGGCCATCGCGGAGGCCCCGGCGAACCAGAGGATCGCGATGGTGGACAGGTCGTAGACGGTGCCGAAGGTGCTGCCGAGGTACTCGTGGGCGAGGTAGGCCAGTGCGCGTCCGTTCGCCTGCCCTCCGGTCCTGAAGGCCTCGGCCGGGATCAGCACGGTGGTGATGAAGCTGGTCGCGATCAGGAAGATGCTCATGATCACGGCGGCGGTGGTGAGCAGCTTGCGCGCGCCCCGGATCCGGCCGGTGGGCTTCTCCTCGGTGTCGTCCGGGTCCCCCTTGATGTGCGGCATCACCGCGACGCCCGTTTCGAAGCCGGAGAGGCCGAGCGCGAGCTTGGGGAAGACGGTCAGCGCCACGCCGATCATCGCGATCGCGTTGCCGTGCTGGGCCGTCAGGGCGCTCGACCAGTCGGTGACCACGTGGGGCGCCTTCAGCACGTGCCACAGGCCGTTGACCACCACGACCACGTTGAGCAGCAGGTAGACGGCCACCAGCACGACGGCGACTCCGATCGCCTCGCCGAAGCCCCGCAGGAAGACCGCGCCGAGCAGGGCCACCAGGACCAGCGTGACCAGCATCTGCTTCCCGCCGAGCAGGCTGTGCACGTGCGGGTTCTCCACCAGGTGCGCGGCGCCGTCGGCAGCCGACAGGGTGATGGTGATCATGAAGTCGGTGGCGGCGAACCCGAGCAGTGTCAGGACGAAGAGCTTCCCCTGCCAGAACGACAGCAGCCGCTCCAGCATCGCGATCGAGCCCTCCCCGTGCGGGCTCTCCTGGGCCACCCGCCGGTACACGGGGAGCGCTCCGAGCAGGGTGACGACCACCAGGACGATGGTCGCGACCGGCGAGAGCAGACCTGCGGCCAGGGCCGCGATGCCCGGCTGGTACCCGAGCGTGGAGAAGTAGTCGACGCCGGTCAGACACATCACCCGCCACCAGGCCTGGCCCTCGTGCCCCGGCGCCTCCGCGTGCGGGCCGGGGTGCTGCTTGGCCATGTCGGAGAGGCCTTCGAGCATCCAGGCCCGGAACCTCCCGCCCCGCGGCGGAGGAGTCGTTCCCCATGGGGCCGAACCCGACGAGACCACGTACACCCCTGTCCACGACTTCGGCCGGCCGCCACACGGTTCCGGACCCCCAGGCCGCCGGACGGCGGGCCTGGTCAGGCTAGGCGACCGGACCGGGACCGCCCGGCAACCCCGCTGGCCAACACGCCGAGGTGCGCCCGTACGGCCCTCCCGGCTGGCGGTCGCCGACCGGCCGTGCTCGGGGCCTCCGGCGCGGCGGTGTCCGACGGCTCCTCGAAAGGGGTAAGTATGTCCGCGCACGTTGACTCACGAGGTTGACGGACCCAGGGGTGCGGTGACGGAGCAGCAGGGAGACAGCGGTGGCGGAAGCGAGTCGGCGGGGAATCCTGGGCCTGGGACTGATGGCGGCCGCCGTCACCTCCTGCGGCGCCCGGCATCCGGACCCGGCCGCGCGCCCCACGCCCGACGGCCAGGGCACCCCCGGCACCGCCGGACCCACCGGTGCCCAGCACTCCGGTCTGAAGGGCGACGCCCCGGACGAGCAGTCCCTGCCCGGCAACGCCGACTGGGAGATCACCGACCCCGGTCGGCCCGGCGCCGTCGAGGCCTTCGCCGACCGGGTCAGCGTGCCGCCCGGCGAGTCCTTCGGCCTGCACGTCTCCACCCCCGCCGCCGCCTTCACCGTCTCCGCGTACCGGATGGGCTGGTACGGCGGTGCCCGGGCCCGGCTGGTCTGGCGCCGCGAGCACGTCCCCGGTGCCGAGCAGGCCGCCCCGCACGTCGACCAGGCCACCCGTACCGTGCTGACCGGCTGGCAGCGCACCCTCGCCGTGGACACCGCCGGCTGGCCGGAGGGCGCCTACCTGCTGCGCCTGGACGCCGAGGACGGCTCCGGCCGCAGCTACGTCCCGCTCACCGTCCGCTCGGCGAGCACCGCCGGCCGGACGGTGGTCATGAGCGCCCCGGCGACCTGGCAGGCCTACAACGAGTGGGGCGGCTACAGCCTCTACAACGGCCCGACCGGCACCCTGGCCACCCGCTCGCTGCGGGTCGTCTTCGACCGGCCGTACGACTACGACCACGGCGCCGGGCTGTTCCTGGTCTACGAGGCGCCGCTGATCGCCCTGGCCGAGAAGCTCGGGCTGCCGCTCGCCTACACCACCGGGATCGACGTGGCCCGCGACCCGGGGCTGCTGCACGGCGCGGTCGCCGTGCTGTCGCTCGGCCACGACGAGTACTGGTCCCCCGAGCAGCGCGCCAACGTGGTCGCGGCCCGCGACGCCGGGGCGAACCTGGCGATCCTGGGCGCCAACTGCTGCTTCCGCCGGATCCGCTTCGAGCCCACCGAGCTCGGGCCGGACCGCACGGTGGTCTGCTACAAGGACGCCTGGGCGCAGGACCCGGGCCACCAGTCGGGCGCCCCGGCGACCACCGACTTCCGGGTCGGGCCCGGCGCCGACCCGGAGAGCTCGATGCTCGGCGTGATCTACGACGGCTACCCGGTGGACGCCCCGTACGTGGTCACCTCGCCGGGGCACTGGGCCTTCGAGGGCACCGGCGTGGCGGCCGGGGCGTCCTTCCCGCACCTGGTGGGCGTGGAGTACGACCGGGTCGACACCGCCTTCCCCACCCCGCGCCCGATCGAGGTGATCGCCCACTCCCCCGTGGTCTGCGAGGGCCGGCGCTCCCACTCCGACACCGCGTACTACACCGTGCCCAGCGGCGCCGGGGTCTTCGCCACCGGGACGATGCGCTGGGTGGAGACGCTGGACGCGCACGGCCCCGGCGGCGGCAAGGCCGACCACGGCATCGACTCCCACGCCGGGGACCTGGTCCGCAAGGTCACCGAGAACGTCCTGCGCGCCTTCGCCGCCGGGCCGGCCGGGCACACCCACCCCGCCCAGGACAACCTGGCCACCGTCTACGGCACGGCCTGACGGCCCGGTGCGCGGGCCCCGGGCCCGGGGCGGTCCGCGGCCCGGCTACACTCACACGGTCTAATCAGCGGCGCAGGTCGTCCGGAGAACCGAACGGTGCGGCACGGGGTGCCGGCCGACGAGGGCACGAGGGAAACAGAACATGGTCGAGGCCTCCCCGAAGGTCGTTGTCGTCGTCCCCACGTACAACGAGCGGGAGAACCTTCCGGTCCTCGCCGGGCTCCTCGCGGACCTCCCGGTACCGAACCTGCACCTGCTGGTGGTCGACGACAACTCCCCCGACGGCACCGGCGAGGTCGCCGACAAGCTGGCCGCCGACTCCGGGGGCACGGTCGGCGTGCTGCACCGGACCGAGAAGGACGGCCTCGGCCGCGCCTACCTGGCCGGTATGGGCCGGGCCCTGGACGAGGGCGCCGACGTGGTGATCCAGATGGACGCCGACCTCTCGCACCCGGCCTCGGCGATACCCGCGATGGTCAGCACCCTGCTCGCCGGCGACACCGCCGTGGTGCTCGGCTCCCGCTACGTGCCCGGCGGCTCGACCGCCGAGGAGTGGCCCTGGCACCGCAAGGCGCTGTCCGCCTGGGCGAACTTCTACGTCAACGCGATCCTCGGCCTGGGCGTCCGGGACGCCACCGCGGGCTTCAAGGCCTGGCGGGCCGGCGCCCTGCGGGCCATCGACCTGCCGACCGTGCGGAGCAACGGCTACTCGTTCCAGGTCGAGATGAACTACCGGGTGATCCAGCGCGGGCTGACCATCCGCGAGGTGCCGATCCGGTTCGAGGAGCGGATCGAGGGCGCCTCGAAGATGAGCCTCGGGGTGCAGGTGGAGTCCGCGCTCGCGCCCTGGAAGCTGCGCTTCAACCGCGAGGGCTAGGGGCCGTCCGATCCGCCGGACGGCCCCGGACGAGTAGTCCCTCGGACGACCGGCGGTGTTAGTTGCGGTCGCGGGGAAAGAAGGCCGACATGGTTCTTCTCCCGGAGTCCTTCACGGCCGTGGTCCGCCGCGGCGCCCGAGACCCGTTCGCCGTCCAGACCCTGCGGGCCACCGTGGCCGCCACGCTCTCCTACGGGGTGGCGACCCAGCTCAGCAGCGAGCCCGCCCCGCTGACGGCGCCGCTCACCGCGCTGCTGGTGGTCCAGGTGACCGTCTACTCCACGCTCAAGACCAGCGTCCGCCGGGTCGTCTCGGTGGTGGTCGGGGTGCTGATCGCGATCGGCTTCAGCGCCGTGGTCGGGCTCTCCTGGTGGAGCCTCGGGCTGATCATCCTGGCCTCCCTGGTGATCGGGCGGTTCGTCCGGGTCGAGGAGTTCGTCCAGGAGGTCGCGATCAGCGCGATGCTGATCCTCGGCGTCACCAAGCTGGCCTCGCAGGCCTGGGACCGGGTGCTGGAGACGCTGATCGGCGCGGCCGTCGGTCTGCTGTTCAACCTGCTCTTCGCCCCGCCGGTCTGGGTGGACACCGCCGGGGAGTCGATCGAGGACCTCGCCCGGCGGGCCCGCCAGCTGCTGCTCGACATCTCCGAGCAGCTGGGCCGCCCCACCCCGGTGGCCCGGGCCGCCGAGCGGCTGCACGAGGCCCGCCGACTCGACCAGGCGATCAGCGACGTGGACGCGGCGCTGCGCCAGGCCGAGGACAGCCTGCGGTTCAACCCCCGGATCAGCGAGGGGCTGCTCTCCCGGCTGGTGCTGCGCACCGGGCTGGACACCCTGGAGATCTGCGTGGTGGTGATCCGGGTGCTGGCCCGCTCGCTGACCGACCTGGCCAAGCGGCGCGGGCCGCGGGAGCGGCTGTTCCCGCCCGACGTCGCGGTCGGGCTGGAGGAGCTGCTGGCGCACGTCGGCGGGGCGATGGTCAGCTTCGCGGTACTGGTCACCACCCAGGTCAGCCGGAACGCGGAGGAGGCCGAGGAGCGGCTGACCGCCGAGCTGGCGGCGGCCTGGGCCACCCGGGAGAACGTCGCCGAGGTGCTGCTGCGCCGGGTGCAGGAGCACCCGGAGGCCTGGCAGCTGCACGGCTCGATGCTGGCCGAGGTCGACCGGATCCTGGACGAGCTGGACCTGGAGCACCGCAGCCGGCGGCTGATGGAGGAGCTGGACCGGGCCTCGCTGGTGAGCCGGGAGCGGTTCTCCCGCCTCGCCCGGCTGCGCACCGCCCTGCGGGGCGGGCGCCGGCAGGACGAACCGAAGCGCCCGGTGGCGGGGGCCGGGCGCTGATCCGGGCCCACTGCGGCGGGGCTCCGGGAGGTCAGGGCATCAGCCAGGGCTGCTGCGGCAGCGGGTGGCCGGTCTCCAGGTAGGTCTTGAGGTTGGACAGCACCGCCGACCAGCCCCGTTCGGCGTCCGTCCGCTCGTCCTCGTCGGCGAGGTTCTCATGGGTGACGGTCAGCCTGGTCAGGTCGTGCCAGTGCCGGAGGTCGAAGCTGACCCGGGAGGGCCCCTCGGCGCGCCGCCCCTCCGGCCCGGCCCAGGTGGTGACCAGCCGGTGCGGGCGGTCGGACACCTCGACGGTGCCGATCACGTCGGCGATCCCGGAGTCGTCGGTGCGCTGGTGCTCCCAGGGCGCGCCGGGCAGCCAGGTGGAGACGTTGCGGTGGCCCCAGTAGAGGCCGGACTCGTCGGCGTTGGTGAGCGCGTGCCAGACCCGCTCCGGGGTGGCGCGCAGGTAGACGATGCTCCGGTGGCTGAAGGCGGTCACGGCCTCAGCCCCTGGCCGCGGCGAGCAGCTGCTGGATGTCGATCTTCTGCATCCGCAGCATGGCCGCCATCACGCGGTCGGCCTTGGCCCGGTCCTGGTCGCCGATCAGCTCGAGCAGGACGCGCGGGGTGATCTGCCAGGAGAGACCGAAGCGGTCCTTGAGCCAGCCGCACGGGCCCCCCTGGCCGCCGTCGGCGGTGAGCTTGGCCCAGAACTCGTCGACCTCCCGCTGGTCGTCGCACTCGACCTGGAGCGAGACCGCCTCGGTGAAGGGGAACTCGGGACCGCCGTTGAGCGCCACGTAGGGCCGGCCGTCGAGTTCGAACTCGACGGTCATCACCGAGCCGGCCGCCCCGGGGCCGGTCTCGCCGTAGCGCGTGACCCTGGTGATGCGGGAGTTGGGGAACAACGAGGTGTAGAGGGTGGCGGCCGCTTCGGCCTGGTCGTCGTACCACAGGAAGGTGGTGATTTTCTGCATGGGCCCGACGGTAGCGGCGGGGTCCGTCGCCGCGGCCGAGCCACGGCCGGGGGTCACCGGATCGGCGCCCCCGGCCGGAAAGACCTTGAGGTCAGTGCACCCAGCCCGCGTAGCGCTGGACGAAGCGCTGCCCGGTGTGGGCGGTCACCACGACGTCGTAGCGGCCCTGCCCGTCCAGCGGCCAGGCGAGGTTGACCTGCTTGCCGGGCTCGACCCACACGGTCCGCGCGCTGCCCGCGAAGTCGTTGGGCGCAGCGGTGAAGGCCACGTCCGTCAGGCCGTCGTTGGCCACCTGGAGGGTGAGCTTGAGGCTGCCGCGCAGGTCGGCGGTGACGATCGGCACGCCGATGTCGTTCTGGCCGTCCTGCCCGTCCCGGACCACCGTGCCGGCGAAGCGGCGCACGAAGCCGTCCGGGCCGTGCACGGTGAAGTCGTAGCGGCCGTCGGTGGCGGCGGCGTCCCAGACGTGGGTCGCGCTCGCGCCGGGAGCGACGGTGTACGGGGTGCCCGCGAACGGGAGCAGGATGTTCGGGTAGACGGTGTACGGGAAGGCCACCGAGCCGTCGTTGCTCATGGTGCAGGTGACCTTGCCGGTCCGGCGGTCCACCGCGACGTCGGCCCACGGCTGGTACGGCAGCGGGCGGTGCGGGCGCTCGCCGCGCTCCTGGACGGGCATCGACTGGGCGCCGGCCGCCGGGAGGGCGACGCCGGGCAGCTTGGTGCCCGCGTCGGCCCTGGCCATCAGGGCGTTGGTGTCGGGCAGCTCGGGGAGCGAGTGGTCGGGGGCGGCGAAGTCGAAGCAGCTGGTGAGGTCGCCGCAGACGGCCCGGCGCCAGGCGGAGATGTTGGGTTCGGCCACGCCGGTGACCAGCTCCATGAAGCGCAGCACCGAAGTGTGGTCGAAGACCTGGGAGTTGACCCAGCCGCCGCGCGACCAGGGGGACGCCACCCAGAGCGGGACCCGGTTGCCGAGGCCGATGGCGCGCCCTTGGGTGAACTCCTCGGGGGTGCCGGGTTCGGGGGTGGGCGGGACCACGTGGTCGAAGTAACCGTCGTTCTCGTCGTACATGACCAGGAAGACGGTGTGCCGCCAGACCGCCGGGTTGGACATCAGCGACTGCAGCGCCTGGTTGACCCAGTGCGCGCCGTAGGCGGGGCCGGCCTCCGGGTGTTCGGAGAACAGGTAGGGCGCGACCAGCCAGGAGATGGTCGGCAGGGTGCCGTCCTTGCAGTGGCGGTCGAAGTCGGTGGGGTCGAACTTGGTCATCGCGTTGACGTACCGCGGGTCGTCGTGCGGGAAGTCGTGGAACTGCTTGAAGTAGGAGAGGGCGTTGTCGTCGTAGTCGCCGGTGCGGTCGTCCTTGCTGGGGTTGTGGTAGACCCGCCAGCTGACGCCGGCCGACTCGAGGCGTTCGGCGTAGGTGGTCCAGTCGGCGACGGGGTTGTCGGTGACCGGGGTGTTGTCGATCCAGGGGCCGGTGGTGCCGTCGCGGCCGGGGCCCGCGGTGCCGGTCCACAGGTAGAGCCGGTTGGGGTCGGTGGGGCCGGCCAGCGAGGTGAAGTAGGCGTCGCAGAGGGTGAACGCGTCGGCCAGGGCGTACTGGTAGGGGATGTCGTCCCGGGTGAAGTAGCCCATGGTGCGCTCGCCCTTGGCGGCGATCCACTTGTTCATCGCGCCGTTGTTGATGGCCTGGTGGCCGGTCGCCCAGTCGTGGGCCAGGCCGCCGGCGTTCTGCGCGTTGTACTTCGAGGTGTCCATCCGGTACGGCAGCATCACCCCGCCGTCGCTGCGGCGGTTGTCGGGCTGGCGGAACACGTCGGTGCCGTCCGGGAACTGCAGCGCCTGCTTGTCGCCGAAGCCGCGCACGCCGTTCAGGGTGCCGAAGTAGTGGTCGAAGCTGCGGTTCTCCTGCATCAGGACGACCACGTGCTTGACGTCCTTGACGGTGCCGGTGAGGGCGATGGCGGTCGCGGCGGCGGGAGTGGCCTCGGCCTGGGTGGCGGACAGGCCGGTCAGGGCGGCGGCGCCGACGGCCGCGGAGGCGCCGACGAAGGTGCGGCGGGAGAGCTCGGGCATCGTGAACTGGCCTCTCAGAGCTGGAAGGTGGCGACGGCGGCGGCGGTGTCGGAGGGCCACTCGTTGGCGGCCGTGTTCGGCTCCGGCTGGGGCCAGTCGGCGACCAGGGTGTGCGCCTCGACCAACTTCAGCGCTCCGGCGTACTGGACGTAGTCGACGCGGTCCTGCGGCTCGGGGCGGTCGCCGCGCCGCTTGCGGGTGGGCGACCAGGTGGTGCCCGGGGCCTTGACCGGGTCGGGGTTCTCCTCGCGGAAGGCGTCGGTGAGCCCGGCGTCCTGGAGGGCGGTGGTGACCGGCCAGGCGAGCGGGCCGACGACGCCGTGGGCGGCGGCGGTGGCGGCCGTCCAGTCCAGGTGGGAGGGCGAGGAGAGGGCGCCGGCCAGCACCACCGGGATCCGCCGGGCGAGGTCCGCGCGCACCGCGGCGGCCAGCGCCCTGGCCTGCTTGAGCCGGACGGAACCGTTCTCGGCGGCCAGCACCTGGGCGGCGCTGCTGCCGTCCTGCACCGCGTACGGGCCGTAGCCCGTCTCGTCCAGGTGGGCGGCCCAGAACCGGACGCTGCGGCCGCCGGGCAGCTGGACGGTGGCGGCGACGGCGGGCAGCTCGGCGGTGGCGGGGGTGAGGTCGGTGAGCGGGTAGCGGCTGAGGATGCCGACGCTGCCGGGGCTCTGGTGGGCGTACCAGCCGAGGGCGTCGGCCAGGGTCCTGGCCCGCTCGCCGGCCGTCTCCTGCAGGGCGAGCACGTCCAGGCCCTGGGCGAGGACGATGCGCAGCTGCTTCTCCAGCGCGTCGGTGTAGCCGGAGCCGGCCTCGTGCAGGTTCCAGCCGGCGGTCTTGAGCCGCAGCGGGGCGGCCGGGTCCAGGACGGGGACGAGCACGGTGACGGTGTCGGTGGCGCCGGTGCTGTCCTTGACGCCGACCACGATCAGCTCGGCGTTGCGGCCGGGGGTGGCGGGCGCCGTGCCGGTGATGGTGCCGTCGGAGCTGACCGAGGCCCAGGCGGCGCCGCCGAGCTTGCGGTGGCTCGCCGAGCCGGGGGCGTTGCCGGCCGGGCGGGACCAGAGGCCGCCGAGCTTGATCTTCACGGCGGCGCCGGGGGCGACCGGGGTGGCGGTGAAGGAGTCGACGGCGGCGTGTGGGCGGACCACCGGGGGCTTGGGGCGGAAGCTGAACGGGGCGCTCTCGGCGAGGACGCCGTAGCCGTCCTTGGCGAGCAGGTAGGCGGTGTACGGGCCGCCGGTGAGCGCGGAGGTGTCGAGCTGGACGTCGCCGGAGCTGCCCGGGGTGTACTTCCAGAGCAGCGAGGCGCCGGTGCCGGGCCGGCGGCTTCCGTCGTAGATGCCGACCCAGTTCTTGGCGTCGGGGGCGTCGGTGGTCCAGTGGAAGGTGAGCCGGTCGCCTTCGGCGGGGGTGCTGGAGGAGGTCAGGGTCAGGGCGCTGCCTGCGGCCACGGTTGTCCTGTCCGCCGGCGCGGGCCCGGTCCGCCGGGGGACGGAGGCGGGGCCGTGCGCGGCTGGTCACGGAGGCTGGGAGGGAGGACCGTCCGCAGTTGGCTGTACAACTGCGGACGGGCTCATTCATCCGAAGGCCAGCGACCGGGGTGTGAACGGCACATGACGGAGCGTCGGGCCGTTCGGGAACTCCGGGGCGGAACCGTTTCTGCGGCGGGATCGGGCGGGGCCGGGAACGCACGGCGGGGACCGGGAACGCGCGGAGGGCCGCGACGGGCGATCCGTCGCGGCCCTCCGGGGTTCGCGGGGCTGGTGGGCCCGCGCTCAGGCCAGGGCGAGGAACAGCTTCTCCAACTCGGCCTCGCTCATCGGCGCGGAGTCCTCGTCGGCGGCGGCCATGCACTGGCGCATCCCGCTCGCGACGATCTTGAACCCGGCCCGGTCCAGGGCGCGCGAGACGGCGGCGAGCTGGGTGACGACGTCCTTGCAGTCCCGACCGGCCTCGATCATCGCGATCACCCCGGCCAACTGGCCCTGGGCCCGACGCAGTCGGTTCAGGACCGCGCCGACCGCTTCCTCGTCCACCTGCATGTCCGGGCCGCCTTTCCCATCGACTGTCGATTGACGAGTGTACCCGGTGGGGTATTCATTCCCGGCTGGTCGGAGTCCTCGCGACCCGCCCGCCGATCAGCGGCGGGCCAGTCGGCGCTCGCCCCCGGCCCCGGTCGCGTACGGCAGCTCGTAGTACGCGAAGACCTCGGGCTCGTCGGTGGCCGGCAGGATGTCGTCGGTGCCGATCGCCGGCGCCTGCTTGACCTTGCTCTTCGGGTACGGCACCCGCAGGTAGGCCGGGCCGGCCACCGAGCCCTCCAGCGGGACGAAGACCAGCCGGCGGTTGGTGAAGCCGGTCATGACGGTGGCGAAGAACGGCTCGTCGGTGGAGGTCTCGACGTAGACCGACTCCAGCGTGCCGATGCGGTGGCCCTTCTCGTCGACCACCGGCTGGCCGCGCCACTCGCGGATGTCCGCCATAGCGATTCCCACGGCCTCGCTCCTCCCGTGTCACGCCCGGCCGGCGGCCTTCGTCGGATCCGCCGGCTCCGCCGGGCCCACCGCCCGGGCTTCCATCCTCCGCCGGGACGGGCGCGGGGGCGCGACGAAGGCGAGACCGGGGGTGAGCCGTGCCGGGCGGGCGAGCGGGTAGGGCGCGGTCGCGCGCAAGCCCTGACGGCGGCCGGGGTGGGGTCTGCGGGACCTCGGATCGGGGGGATTGCCCCACCGACCCGGGCCCCCGCCCCCGGCTACGGTCGTCGGGACGGCTCCGGACCGAGGGGCGGTCGCACGGGGTCAGCACGCGAACATCGCGCATGACGTGGGGGGAACCACCATGCTCCAGTACCGCAGCCAGCAGCGTCGTGCCGGGGCTCTCGTGGTCGCCGGGCTCGCCATCGCGGTGCTCACCGCCTGCGACCCGGTCGGGACCGAGTTCAGCGACGACGCCACCGTCCCGGACGGGATCACCGCCGTCAAGATCGACGACTCCACAGGAGACGTCACCGTCCGCGGCAAGGCCGGCGCCGGCAGTGCCTCCGTCCACCGGAAGATCACCTACCACGACGGCAGGCCCGGGACGACCACCCGGGTCGACGGCGGGATCCTGGTGCTCGGCGGCTGCGGGCACGACTGCTCGGTGAGCTACACCGTCGAGCTGCCCGCCGGGCTGCCGGTCAGCGGCGGCACCTCCGCCGGCGGGATCCACCTCTCCCAGGTCGGTGAGGTGTCGGTGCACACCGATGCCGGCGACATCTCGGTCGACCAGGCCTCCGGATCGGTCGACCTGCGCACCGACGACGGTGAGATCAGCGGCACTTCGCTCAAGGGCGACCGGATCCAGGCCAAGACGGACAACGGCGGGATCAAGCTCGACCCCGGCAAGGCCCAGGACATCAAGGCCAGCACCGACAACGGCGAGATCCACCTCACCGTCCCGAACGGCTCCTACCGCGTCAGCGCCGGGACGGACGTCGGCGAGAAGCACATCGGCGTCCATAACGACCCGAACGGCAAGTACAAGCTCGACCTGGGGACGGACGTCGGCGACATCACCGTCACAACGGGCTGACCCGGAGCACGAGTTCACCGCGAGCCCGGCGTCCCGGGTACGCGCGCCGCGCCTCGGGCGGGACGCACCCGGGGCGGACGACCCCGGCGGTCAGAGGGCGGTCTGGACCTCGGCGCGGTGGCGGATGTACTCGTCGGGGTGCGAGCGGGCGATCGCGACCGCCGCCTCCACCAGGGCGTGCAGCTCGGTCGGGTAGGCGCGCGGCACCAGCGGCAGGCCCGGCAGGATGCAGCGGCGGACGTCCAGGTCCTCGTTGGCGACGAACTCCCGCAGCGCGACCTCGTTCCAGCTGTCGCGGACGGTCGCGCCCTCGTCGGCGGTCGCGTACCGACCGCCGCCGACCGTGAGCGCCGTCCAGTACCAGGCCCGGGCGGCACCGGCGCGCTCCGGGTTGGTGCCGGTCTGCAGGTAGCCGAGCAGGGCCAGGCGGACCCGGCGCTGGCCGAAGGCGATGAGGGCGGGCTCGACGAAGCGGCGGTTGAAGCTCGGGTTGGGGTCGTGGACCGCCGCCTCCAGCAGCGGCTCGAAGTACTCCTCGGGCAGCTCGGACCGCCCGGCGAGCGCCTTGTGGACCTCCCACCGGGCCGCGCCCTGGTAGTCCGCCCCCGGTGCGACCTCGACCCCGAGCACGTGGAGCAGACGCGCGACCCGCAGCTCGAACGCCTGCGATCCGCCCTCCGTGCGCCCGGGCAACGGCTGGAGAACCCGCACCTCGCCGGCCGTGTCCTTGGTTTCCACGAACATCCTCCTCATCCTGAGTCATCGGCAGACTACTCGCTGACACATCAGTTCGGCGGCGGTTTTCGGCCAGGGCCGATCTTGAACGGTTCAGCGGCGGGAGTTTGACGTTGCCTCAGTCCGCTCTTGCGGCAGGCGGAAGGCGGCAGGCACCAGTCGCGGCGCCGAGGAGTGACGTACCGTCAGGACGGTCTGCCGGGCGGGACCAGTCCGGACTGGTAGGCGATCGCGACGAGTTGCGCCCGGTCCCGGGCGTCCAGCTTGGCCATCGCCCGGTGCACGTGGGTGCGGACGGTGAACGGGCTGACGAACATCCGCACGGCGATCTCCTCGTTGGTCAGTCCGGTGGCGGCCATCGACATCACCTCGCGCTCGCGGGCGGTGAGGACGGAGAGCCGCTCGGCGGGCGCCGCGGCGGCCGGGTCGGGCTGGGCGAGGAACTGATCGATCACGGCCCGGGTGGCGGCGGGCGAGAGCAGGGCGTCGCCGGCCGCGACGGTGCGGACGGCGGCCAGCAGTTCCTTCGGGTCGGCGCCCTTGCCGAGGAAGCCCCCGGCGCCCGCGCGCAGCGCCTGGGCCACGTACTCGTCGATCTCGAAGGTGGTCAGGATGAGCACCCGGGTGCCGGACAGCTCCTCGTCCGCGCAGATCTCGGCGGTCGCGCCGAGGCCGTCGGCGCCGGGCATCCGGATGTCCATCAGCACGATGTCGGGCTTGGTGGCCCGGGCGAGTTCCACCGCCTCGCGGCCGTCGGCGGCCTCACCGACCACCTCCATGTCCTCCTCGGCGTCGATCAGCATCCGGAAGGCACCGCGCAGCAGGGCCTGGTCGTCGGCGAGCAGCACGCGGATGGTCATGCGTGATCCTTGTCCTTTCGGATGGCGCGATCTTGTCGGGTGGAGCCGGGGGAGCCGGGAGAGCCCGGAGAATCGGCGGAGTCGGTCGGGTCGGCGCCGGACCGGTCGGAGCCGGAGGTGCGCGCGGGCCGGACGGTGCAGTCGCGCCAGAACGCGTGGGCTGGTCGGTCCTTGGCGGCGGGCGCGGCCGGGCTGCCCGGCTCGGTCGCGCCGTCGGGGCGGGTGGGGACGTCCGTCCAGGGCTCGACGTCGTCGCGGGCTCCGGTGCGCAGCGGGAGTTCGGCGGTGACCAGGAAGCCGCCGTCGGGCCGCCGGTCGGCGGTGAGGCGGCCGCCGACCGCGCCGGCCCGCTCGCGCATGCCGATCAGGCCGAAGCCGCTCTCGCCCGGGGCGGGCGGGGGCAGCAGGGCGGTGCGGGGGCGGCCGGTGGTGGTGGGGCGGCCGTTGGCGACGCTCACGGCGACCCGGTTGCCGCGGTAGGAGAGGGTGACCTCGGCGTCGGCGCCGTGGGCGTGCTTGGCGACGTTGGTCAGCGACTCCTGGACGATCCGGAAGGCGGTGAGGTCGACGCCCGGTGACAGCGGCCGGGACTCGCCCTCGACGGTGAGGCGGACCGGCAGGCCGGCCCGTTCGAAGGTGTTGATCAGTTCGGGCAGCCGGTCCAGGCCGGGGGCGGGTTCCAGCGGGGCCGGCTCCTCGGCGCGGCGCAGCAGCCCGACGGTGGCCCGCAGCTCCTGGAGGGCGGAGCCGGTGGCGTCGGTGATGTGGCTGAGCACCTCGCGGGCCTGCACCGGGTGGCTGTCCATGAGGTGGACGGCGATGCCCGCCTGGGCGTTGGCGAGGGCGATGTGGTGGGCGACGACGTCGTGCAGGTCGCGGGCGATCCGGATCCGCTCGTCGGCGACCCGGCGGCGGGCCTCCTCCTCGCGGGTGCGTTCGGCGCGTTCGGCGCGCTGCTCGATCTCGGCGAGCTGGGCGCGGCGGTTGCGGATGGAGTCGCCGAGGGCGCCGGGCAGCAGGGCCCAGGCGAGGACGCCGATCCGTTCGCCGATCGGGCCGCCCGGGCCGGTCAGCAGGGACGTCCCGGTGAGCAGGACGGCGGTGGCGATCGAGGCGCGCAGGGCGGTGGCGCGGTCGGTGTGGACGGCGAGGAAGTAGAGCGCGAGCAGGAGGGGGGTGGCCAGCATCGGGGTGAGCTTGGGGCTGAGCGGGGTGAGCAGCATGGTGCACACGAGCGCGACGGCGGCCGCCGTGCGCGGGTGGCGGCGGTGGAAGAACACGGCCGCGGCGGCGATCAGGGCGAGGACGCCGGTGGTCGGGTCGACCGGGGCGAAGTGCCCGGTGGTCTGGTCGACCGTGACGCCGAGGCCGGTGACCGCGATCAGGGCCAGGCCTCCGGCGGCGTCGAGCAACCGGGGGTGCTCGCGGCGCAGGCGCTGCCAGGTGTCGCTCATGGTCCTGCTCTCCGGGTCGGGTGCCCTGGCCGCACCCTCGCCGGGTTCCGCCAGTCGGTGTAGCGCCGCGGCCCCGGTGGGGTGCGGCGCGGCCGGGTCGGGGGCTTCCGTACGGGCGGCGGCCCCGACAGCAACGGTAGCGGTTGGCGCTGGAACCGGTGTCCGAGCCGTGCGGCGCCGGACCGGGCCCTGCGGCTGGTCGACGGCGCGCTTGCCCAGGTCGTCCTTGAACTTCGGC
>NZ_JBSFGK010000106.1:0-23625 GCF_053596495.1 Kitasatospora sp. NPDC001683 | reverse complement strand
CCGGCCCTCTCTGAGGTCTACCACCTTCGTCTTGTCCGGGTGCAGCTCCAGCCCCAGCTCGCCGAGGATCTCCCCGACCGCCGCCAAGGCGTTCCCGGCATTGCTCACCGACCGGCACAGGACGACACCGTCGTCCGCGTACCGCACCAGCTCACCGACACCGCACTCGGCGAGCTCGGTGTCCAGGACGTGCAGGTAGATGTTGGCCAGCAAGGGTGAGATCACCCCGCCCTGAGGAGTCCCGGCGACCGTCCGCCGAACCTCCCCGTCCACCATCACACCCGCCTGGAGCCACAGCCGCAGCAGCTTGAGCACCCTGCGGTCCGACACCCGACGCCCCACCTCGGCAAGGAGCCGACCATGGTCGATCTCGCCGAAGAAGTCGCGGATGTCGAACTCCACGACGACACAGCGGCCCTCGATGAAGCCCGTCCGAAGACGCTCCATCGCCTGCAACGCCGACCGCTTCGGCCGGTACCCGTACGAGGACGGCAGAAAGTCCGCCTCGAACACCGGCTCCAGGACGATCTTCGCCGCCTGCTGGGCCACTCTGTCGCGCACCGTGGGAATGCCCAGCGGCCGCTTGCCACCCTGTGGTTTCGGGATGTCCACGCGCCTGGCCGGCGCGGGACGATACGTGCCTGAGCGGAGAGCCCGCTGGAGTTCGCCGAGCAACCGGCCAACCCCGTACCGGCTCTCCACGAACTCCAGGGTGACCCGATCCACCCCGGCGCTCCCTGCGTTGGCCCGGACCCGCTCCCACGCCTCCCACAGCACGTCACCTCTGTGGACACGGTCGTACAGGGCGTGGAAACGCCGCTCCGGAGACTGCTTGGCCGCAGCCCATAGCGCGCGTTGGAGTTGTCGCACTTTCAGGACGGACGCTCGCCCGTCCACTACGACGGGGCTCGCCCCGTCGGGGTGGTTGACCGGTCTTTCTCCGGCCATGCCCTCGCGCTTACCCCCGTCACGGGCGTGATCAAAGCTGGGGCCCTTCCCTCCCGGCGCGTTGTGTTGCACGCCGATCAGCGGTACTACGACCCCATCGGACTCCCGCTGCCCTCCGGACGACTTCACCATCGGCTTATACGTCCGGTCTCCTGCCCGACGTCAGGCACAGGCAGACGGGTCTCTCCTGTTCCGGCCCAGACTGTGCACACGTGCCGCCCTCCATACCCCGGGAGAACCCCGAGGGCTGACCCCGGAACAGGGCCCCCAGGACATGGCCTTCGCCCGGACATGAGGGGCTCGGCTTCTCCGTTGTCGGTCTGACGAGGCTGCAAGGTTCGCTTCACGCTACGGCCCGCGTGCTTGCTCCCTCCAAAGAGGCTCTTGACATCCCGCTCAGCCCGCCGCGTCTCCACGACGAACCGGGACCTGCTACCGGGCACTCCGGTGTCTACCCGGACGGGACTCCCACCCGCAAGCCTGGACCAGCTTTCAGGACGCAACATGCCCGCCACCGTACGCGCCGACCGGCCGCTACCGGACGGCTGTTCGCCCTCGGCTCAGCGCGACCGGCTCCTCCGCCGCCGGCTCCCGCCGGCTCGCCCGGCCCGCGAACACCGAGGCCAGCACCGCGAGTCCGGCCACCGCCGCGCAGACCAGGCTCGCCGTCAGGTAGGCGGCGCGGTGGCCGCCGCCCCCGGCCGTCTCCCGCAGGTAGACACCGGACAGCGCGGACACCGCCACCGCCGCCGCGATCCGCTGCGCCATCTGCAGGATCGCCCCGCTCACCCCGGCCGCCTCGGCGGGCGCGTGGCGCAGCACGTAGGCCTGGTTGGTGGAGCCCATCAGGCCGACCGAGGCGCCGCTGAGCAGTTGGAGCAGGGCGAGCAGCCAGGGCAGGACGGCGGCGGGCGCCCAGTGGGCGAGGAGCCCGTTGAGCAGCATGGCCAGCGCGGAGCCGGTCATGCCGATGGTGACGGTGCGTCGGCCGAGGCGCTGCACCACGCGCCAGGCGAGCGCGGAGGCGGTGGCCATGGCCAGCGCGGAGGGCAGCGACACCAGGGCGGCGCCCATCGGGGACAGGCCGAGGCCGTCCTGGAGGAACATGGTGAGCACCAGGGAGGCGGCCAGCGAGGAGCCGAACTGGGCCATCGCGGTGGCCGTTCCGAGGGCGTACGGCGCGGAGCGGGTGAGGGCGGGGTGGATCAGCGGGTGCCCGCCGGTGCGGGCGTAGCGGCGCTGCCATCCGATGAGTGCGCCGAGCAGCGCCAGGGCCCCGGCCGCGAAGGCGAACCAGCCGGCCCAGCCGGGCGGCTGGACGAAGGGCAGCATCAGGGCGAGGGTGAGCGCGCCGACCAGCAGCAGGCCGAGCAGGTCGAGGTCGGCGTGCCGGGTGGCGGGGCGGGGCCTGGGCAGGTGACGGACGGCCAGGGCGAGGGTGGCCAGTCCGAACGGTACGTTGAGCAGGAAGGTCAGCCGCCAGCCCAGTTCGGGGCCGGCCGCCGCCAGCACCAGGCCGCCGATCGGCGGGCCGAGGGCGAAGGCGAGGCTGCCGGTGACGGCGTACATGCCGAGGGCGCGGGCGCGCAGCTGGCCGTCGAAGACGTCCTGGAGGGTGCCGATCATCTGGGAGTTGACCAGCCCCGCGCCGGCTCCCTGGAGCAGTCGGGCGGCGATCAGCACCGTCGGGTCGGTGGCGGTCGCGGAGACCAGGCTGACCAGGGTGAACAGGGCGAGCCCGGAGACGAAGAACCACTTGCGGCCCTTGACGTCGCCGAGCCGCCCGCCGGGGATCAGCGCGAGGCCGAAGGCGAGCGAGTACCCGGCGACGATCCACTGCAGGTGCGCGGGCTGGGCGTGCAGGGTCTGGCGCAGCGCGGGGATCGAGGTGTTGAGGACGGACTGGTCGATCAGGGTGGTGAAGCCGCCCGCGACACAGACCAGCAGGACGCGGCGCCCGGCGGCGTCGAAACGTTCCTTCTTCGGTATCGGACCGCTGGCGGCGCTCACGGCTCGACCACCACCAGGGCATAGCGGGCCTCTCCCGGACCGAGACTGCGGAAGCGGCTGGTGCCGGAGCGGTAGCGCAGGCAGTCGCCGGGGCCGAGCAGATGCGGCTCGCCGTCCAGGCTCAGCTCCAACTGCCCCTCGAACAGCCAGAGGTGGTGTTCCAGGCCGGGCAGGCAGGGGCGGTCGTAGGCGATGTCGGCACCGGCCGGGAGGCGGCCCTCGATGATCTCGGCGTGCAGCGAGCCGTGCGGAGGGGAGACGGAGCGGCGCACGAAGCCGGTGGTCTCGTCCTGCCAGACCTGCTGCTCCCCGGCCCGCACCAGCGGGGCCGGGCCGGACTCCACCTCGGCGAGCAGCCGGGACATGGTCCGCCCGTGGACGGCGCAGAGCCGCCCGAGCAGCGCAGCGGTCGGGCTGACTTCGGCCCGCTCCACCCGCGACAGCGTGGACCGGCTGACGTCGGCCAGCCGGGCCAACTCCTCCAGCGTCCAGCCGCGTTCGACCCGCAGCTCGGCGAGCCGTCGTGCCAGCCGCTCGTCGGCGGCCGTGTCGATTCCCATATCCGTGATGCTATCCCGGATGTGAGATCACCTTCTCGTGCTTTTCGATGGGGCTGGCGACGGCCTGGCGACGGCTTGGCGAGGGCTTGGTGACGGACTGGCAGCAGCTCGGCTCAGGTTCGGCCCACCATGCGGCTCCTGCGGGTCGCTGATCATATGATGTCCGCCGACAAAGTGGCCGGTCAGCGGCCCATCGGGCGAGGGGGACCAGGATCGTGTTCGGCATCATCAGACCGTGCAGGCACCGACTGTCCGAACGCCTCCAGGCGTCCTGGATGGCGCACCTGTGCGGACTCTGCCTCGCCCTGCGGGACGACCACGGGCAGCTCGCCCGGACCGCCACCAACTACGACGGGCTGATCATCTCCGTCCTGGTCGAGGCCCAGGCCGCCCGGGAGGACTCCAGCTGGCGCCGCACCGCCGGGCCCTGCCCGCTGCGCGGCATGCGGACCGCCTCCGTCGCCAAGGGCGAGGGCGCCCGGCTGGCGGCCGCCGTCTCGCTCGCGCTCGCCTCGGTGAAGATCCGCGACCACGTCGAGGACCGGGACGGCGTGTTCGCCCGCCGCCCGGTCGCCGCCGGGGCCCGCGCGGTGACCCGGCGCTGGGACCGCAAGAGCGCGGGCAGCGCCTCCACCGTCGGCTTCGACACCGCCGTGCTGCTCGACGCCGCCTCCCGGCAGGGCGAGTTGGAGCGCTCACTGCTGCCCGGCAGCTCCGTGCTGCTGGTCACCGAGCCCACCGAGACCGCCACGTCGGCCGCCTTCGCGCACACTGCCGTGATCGCCGGCCGCCCCGGCAACGCCGCACCGCTCGCCGAGGCGGGACGGCTGTTCGGCCGGCTCGCCCACCTCCTCGACGCCGCCGAGGACCAGGCCGCCGACGCCGCCTCGGGCGCCTGGAACCCGCTGACCGCCACCGGCACCGACCGGGCCGAGGCCGAACGGCTCTGCCGCGACGCCGTGCACGGCATCCGGCTGGCGCTGCGCGAGGTCGAACTGACCGACCGGGCGCTGGTGCACGTGCTGCTCGGGCACGAGACGGAGAGCGCGGTGGACCGGGTCTTCGGCCGGGCCGGGCACGGGGCGAGCTGCCGCAGCGGCAAGCACGGCTCCGGCAGTGCCGGCATCGCCAGCGCGGAGCACCCGCACGACGCGCCGTCGCGTCAGGTGCCGCCGCCCGGCTACCCGGGCGGTCCGCATCCCGGCCAGGACCCGAACCAGGCGCCGGTCCCGCCGTGGGTGCCACAGGGCCCCGGCTTCATCCCGCCGCCCGGCGGGAAGCCGCCCCACCCGCGCAACCTGCTCGCCGGGTGCGCGGTGTGGGCGCTGATGGCCTGCACCTGCCAGCTGCTCTGCTGCGAGCACGACGACCCGTTCAGCCGCGAGCGCCGCAAGGGGTTCTGCGAGCGGCACGACTGCTGCGACTGCTGCAACGCCTGCGATCCCAACTGCTGCGACTGCTGCAAGTGCGGGTGCGACTGCTGCGACAACTGCGGGTGCGACGACTGCGGCTGTGACGGCTGCTGCTGCGACTGCTCGTGATCCCGGTCCTGGTCCCGCGCCTGGCCCTGGCTCTGGTCCGTCAAGCCTCGTCCGGCATGGCCTGCGGCTGACCGGACGCCACCGGCCCGGGGTGCCCCCGCAGCACCCCGGGCCGGTCCACGTCCACGTCCCGGTGCTCCTCGCCGCGCCCCTCCCCGCGCCGCCAGAGCGGCAGCACCGCCACCGGGGCGCGCGGTCCGGCGGCTTCAGGCGTCACGCCCCGCCGCCTCCCGGTCCGCCGCCAGCGAGCTCTCCAGCCCGGCCAGCAACTGCCGGAACCGCTCGGCGTCCTGTTCCGTCATCCGCCCCTCGGGCGCCGCCCCCGGCCACTCTGCCGTCCTGTCGTCCATGGGCCCGACGCTAGGCGTCGACGATCAACGGGCGATAAACGAGGGGCTGGTGGGACGGGAGGGTCCGCAGTCCTCCCGAATTCGAGGGCGTCGGGCGGCTTGGCGTGGACATGGGTTGATGGTTCAATGCCACTCGTTAGGAAGGTTTCCTAACACTTGCAAGGCCGGACCTGAGCACGACCTCCTCCCACCGAGAGGACGACTTCCCCATGGGTCGTAAGAGCACCAGGAACACCTTCAGGACACTGATCACCGGGGCCGCACTCGCCGCCCTCCTCCTGCCCGCCGCCGTCCCCGCCGAAGCCCGCACCCCGGCGGCCACCCGTGCCGCCGCCGCGTTCCAGCACCCGGGCGTGCTGGTCGGTGCGCAGCAACTCGACTTCGTGAAGCGCAAGTTGGCGGCCGGAGCCGACCCCTGGACCGCCGCCTTCGCGGACCTGCGGGCCGGCAAGTACGCCTCGCTCGACTGGCAGCCCAAACCGCGCGCCACCGTGGAGTGCGGATCCAGCTCGCACCCCGACAACGGCTGCTCCGACGAGCGCGACGACTCGATGGCCGCCTACACGGACGCCCTCCAGTGGGTGCTCACCCGCGACCAGCGGTACGCCGACAAGGCGATCTCCGTCATGGACGCCTGGTCGGGCGTGATCCGGCAGCACACCAACACCAACGCCCCGCTGCAGACCGGCTGGTCGGGCAACAACTGGGCCCGCGCCGCCGAACTGATCCGCCACTCCGGCGCCGGCTGGTCGGCCGGCGAGGTCGACCGCTTCGCCACCATGCTGCGCACCGTCTACGTGCCGCTGCTGACCCCCGGCAGCCCGCGCAAGAACGGCAACTGGGAACTGATCGAGACCGACGCCCTGATGGGCATCGCGGTGTTCCTGGACGACCGCGGTCTGTTCGACCGGGCCGTCGACCTGTGGCGGCACCGGCTGCCCGCGTACGTCTACCTCTCCTCGGACGGCGAGCTGCCGGTGGCCCCGCCGAACGCCGGGATCGAGGGCGAGTCCGCGCTGGTCAAGTACTGGAACGGCCAGTCGACCTTCGTCGACGGGCTGTCCCAGGAGACCTGCCGGGACTTCGGCCACGCCGGCTGGGGTCTGGAGGCCGCGGCCCAGGCCGCCGAGACCGCCCGGCTGCAGGGCGTGGACCTGTGGGGCGAGGGCCGCGAACGGCTCGTCAAGGCACTGGAGTTCCACACCGGCTACGACAACGGTGCGAGCGTGCCGGACTGGCTGTGCGACGGCTCGCTGAACACCGGCCTCGGCCCCGCCGTGCAGCTCGCGTACGACGAGTACCACCTGCGCGAGGGCCTCCCGATGCCGCAGACCGAGCGGTACGTGGCCGCGCACAGCCCGTTCGGGGCGGACTACTTCATCGGCTGGGAGACCCTGACCCACACCGACGCGCCCTGACCCGCACCGCTGCCCCGCACGCGTCCCCACTGCCTCCGGCGGTCGCCCCGCCGGGGATCGGAGCACAGCCATGCACACCACCCGGACCCACCGCCTCGCCGCCGTCACCGCGGCCGCCGCCCTGGTCGCCGGCACCGCCTGGGCCGCCACCACGGCGCAGGCCGCGCCCAACGGCCCGGCCGCCCCGACCGTCGCCGCAGCCCAGGCCGCCGCCCAGCGGGTCGCCGCCGGCGGGCTCACCCCCGACCAGCGCCGCCGCGCCGACCAGCTGATCAGCGTCTTCGAGAACAGCACCACCGAAATCCAGTACGGCTACGCCGAGAACATCGACGACGGCCGCGGGGTCACCGCCGGCCGGGCCGGGTTCACCACCAACGACGGCGACGCCCTCAAGGTGGTCCGCGCCTACACCGACGTCTCCCCCGACAACCCGCTGGCCCGCTTCATCCCCGAGCTGGAGCGCCTGGCCGCCGCCGGCAGCGGTGACACCACCGGCCTGCCCGAGGCCGACTACATCGCCGCCTGGCAGCAGGCCGCCCAGGACCCGGCCTTCCGACAGGTCCAGGACGACCAGGTCGACCAGCGCTACTTCACCCCGGCCATGAACCAGGCCGACCAGCTCGGGCTGACCACCGCGCTGGCCCGCGCCGAGCTCTACGACGCCTCCATCCAGCACGGCAACGGCAGCGAGTACGACGCCCTGCCCGCCCTGATCGGCCGTACCAACGCCAAGGTCGGCCTTCCCTCCACCGCCGGGGAGCGCGCCTGGCTGGACGCCTTCTTCGACGTCCGGGTCGACGACCTGAACAACCCGGCCAACTCCTCCACCGCGGACGAGTGGCGCAAGTCCGTCGACCGGGTCGAGTGCCTGCGGCGGGTCGCCGCCACCGGCAACTACGACCTGGACGGCCCGTTCACCGTCACCGCCTTCGGCTCCGGCTACACCATCGGCTGAGCCGCACCGGCCGGCGAACCGACCGGGGCCCGGGGGATGTGGGACCCGGACCCCGGCCCTTCGTCGCGCCCCCGTCCGCCTACCTCCGGGCGGTCAAGGCGGCGTCCAGGAGCAGCCGGGCCGCGTCCCGCGCGTCGGCGGCGGCGCCCGGGTCCCCGTGCACGGCCGCGGTGGTGATCGCGCCCTCCGCGAGCAGGGTGAGCTGGGCGGCGGTGGCGGACGGGGCGCCGGCGGCCTCGACCAGGCCCGCCAGATAGCCGGCGAACTCCGCCTTGTGGTGCCGGGCGGCGGCCGCGACGGCCGGCGTGGTGGCGCCCAGCTCGCCGAAGGAGTTCACGAAGGCGCAGCCGCGGAAGCCGGGCTCGGCGAACCACCGGCCGAGCCAGTCGAAGACCGAGAGCACCTGGTCCCGGGGCGTGCCGCCGGCGCGCGAGACGTGGACCGCCAGGCTCGCCCGCCACCGCGCGTCGCGGCGCTGCAGATAGGCCTCGACCAGATCGTTCTTGGACGGAAAGTGCTGGTAGACGCGCCGCATCGTCAGTCCGCAGGCGGCCCGGACGGCGTCCATCCCGACCGCCTGGACGCCCTGCCCGTAGAACAGCTCCTCGGCCGCGTCGAGGATCCGGGTTCGCGGGTCGACCTGCTCGGCCTGCTGCATCTGTCGTGCCCTTTGCATGAGAACGATGGTTCTCCTAGGGTAGCGAACGACGCGAGAACGATCGTTCTCGCCAGCGGAACGGCCGTTCTCAAGGAGAGACCCATGCCCGAGCAGCGCCCTCCTGTCCCGCCCTTCACCGAGGAGACCGCCCGCCACAAGGTCCGCGCCGCCGAGGACGCCTGGAACACCCGCGATCCCCAGCGCGTCACCCTCGCCTACACGCCGGACAGTCGCTGGCGCAACCGCGACGAGTTCCTCACCGGCCGGGACCAGATCGCCGCCTTCCTCACCCGCAAGTGGCAGCGCGAGCACGACTACCGCCTGGTCAAGGAGCTGTGGACGTACGGCGGCGACCGGATCGCCGTCCGCTTCGCCTACGAGTGGCACGACGACGACGGCCAGTGGCACCGCTCCTACGGCAACGAGAACTGGGAGTTCGACGAGCACGGCCTGATGGCCCGCCGCCTCGCCTCGATCAACGACCTCCCGATCGCCCCCGAGCAGCGCCTCCTCCACTGGCCTCTCGGCCGCCGCCCCGACCACCACCCGGGCCTCGCCGAACTCGGCCTGTCAACTTGACCCGGCCTTGAAGGAGCCGGGCTAGTGGGTAGGGCGCGGCTGGCTGTCGCCTGGCCTCCCACGTCTGAGCCACCTAGGTCGTGGTGGCTGGGACGCGTGACTCACGCCCCGCTGTCCACGCGGTCTCGCCTTTGCGGGCGATGTTGTGGGACGCGTTGATGTCCGCGTGCATGGCGCTCCCGCAGGAGCGGCACGCGAACGTTGCCTGGTCGATGGTGCCCTTGGCCTGGAGCTTCTTGCGCAGGTCCAGCTGCCGTTTGGGCGGTGCCGGTTCAGACCGCGGCCGGCGGCCCGGTACCCGGTTGAGGTGGTGGCGATGTTGGAGATGCCGAGGTCCACGCCGCCGAAGGCGGCCGGGTCCTCGTTCAGCGGCGCCTCGGGCACCTCACAGGTCGCGACCAGGTAGAACTTGCCGTCACGCTCGATCAGGTCGCACTCGCCCTTGCGGTGCTCGCGGAGCATCGTGAGCGCGTCGAACGCCACTGCCGACACCCAGCACGCGGCCTCGTTGACCGTACGCAGGGTGGAGCGCAGCACGGCGGCCTGCTCGGCCTCCGGCACCAGCTTCACCCGCACCACGACCTTCACGCATCAAAACCGGACCGCCCGGTCGCCCGCTCAGCTGAGCGGGCGACCGGGCGGTCCGGTGCGTCGGGAGTGCGGTCAGACGGTGACCGGCTCGCTCCGCTCCGACTGGACGTCGGCGGGCTCCGCGGCGGTGGCGGGGGTGCCAGTGGCGTTCTCCCGGGGCGCCGGAAGGACGGCCATGATCACGCCGGAGATCACGATGGTCGCCGCCCAGGCGAGCCCGTACTTGCCGACGAACGTGCCGGAGAACGGACCGGCGAACCAGTCGCACTTGGTGAGCCCGAGCCCAATCAGCAGCGCGAGCACCCACGACACCATCGCCTGCCAGCAGAAACCGCCCACGTACCAGTACCGGCTGCCCTTGCCGGTGTCCATCAGCGCGGCGGCGTCGTAGCGCACCGCGCGCGTCCGGCGGCGGAACATGTCCACCGCGTAGACGCCGATCCAGGCCGAGAAGGAGACGGCGAGCAGGATCAGGAAGGTGATGAAGGAGCCCAGGAAGCTCTTGGCGACCAGCATCAGCAGCAGGCCGCCGACCAGCGAGATCACGGCGTTGATGCTGACGGCCATGGCGCGCGGCAGCTTGACACCCATGGTCTGCGCGGTGAAGCCGGCCGAGTACATGGAGAGGCTGTTGATCAGCAGCATGCCCACGATCGCGGTCAGCAGGTAGGGCACGGCCAGCCAGGTCGGCAGCAGGTCACCGAGGAAGGAGACCGGGTCCGCGGCGTCCGCCAAGCCGGGCGAGGCCACCGCCATCACGGCGCCCATCAGCACCATCGGCACCATCACCAGGCCGGCACCGGAGACCGTCACGCCGACGATCTTCCGGCCGGAGGCGGCGTGCGGCAGGTAGCGGGCGAAGTCCGGGCCGGTGGGGACCCAGCTGATGCCACCGGCGGCGATGGTCCCGATGCCGGCGATCATCATCGCGGTGGTGCCCGCGGGCTTGGAGAAGACCTCGCCCCAGTGCATGGTCGCGACCAGGTAGCCCAGCACCAGGACGCTGAAGACGCCGAAGAGGTACGTCGACCAGGTGTTGCAGACGTTCAGCGCCTTCCGGCCCATCCCGGAGACCAGGAAGGTGCAGGCGACGAAGGCGAAGAGCGTGATCACGATCAGCGCGGTGTTGCTCTTGACGCCGAAGAGCAGGTCGAGCACGGTCAGCACGGCGTAGGCGCCGGTGACGGCGTTGATCGTCTCCCAGCCGAACCGGGCGATCCAGAGGATCGCGCCGGGGAAGAGGTTCCCCCGCACCCCGAAGGTGGCCCGCGAGAGGGTCGCGCCCGGCGCCCCGCCCCACTTCCCGGAGACGGAGAGCACGCCGACCATCCCGAACGAGACGAGCGCGGCGCAGGCCGCGACGATCAGGACCTGCCAGAAGTTCAGGTGGTTGAACACCACCAGGGCGGCACCCATGGTGAGCAGCAGGACGCTGATGTTCGCCGCGACCCAGGTCGGGAAGAGCTCGCGGACTCTGCCCCGGCGCTCGTGGTCGGGGACGGGTTCGATACCGCGGGTCTCTATCGCGCCGTCGGTGTCGACGGTGGACAGGTTGTCCATGAGGCTGGCTCCGTGCACTGTGAAGCGGGAGATAATTCGGGCAAATGACATATATGTGGAACTCTTCGCGCGTAGCGCGGGAGTTGAGCCATCCTACTGTGTTCCAGATGTGACCTGACTGATGCGCTTGCTTGCTGGCCATCGCCGGCGGCCGAGCACTCGAACCCCGGCCGTCCCCGGTGCCGGTCCGGCCGGACGGCTTCGCCCCCGCCCCGCCCCACTCACGCCGCCCGGCCGGGGCGGTGGTGTTCAGCATGCGCAGGAGATGCCCGAGCGCGGGGCGGTCAGGTCGTCGACGGGGCGCTGGTCGGTACCGGTGGCGGTCTCGTAGGCGAAGCCCTCGCGTGCCCAGTACTCGAAGCCGCCGAGCATCTCCTTGACCGGGTAGCCGAGGCGGGCGAAGGCCAGCGCCGCGCGGGTCGCGCCGTTGCAACCGGGGCCCCAGCAGTAGGTGACCACGGTCCGGGTCGGGTCGATCAACTGCGGTGCCAGCTCGGCGATCCGCGCGGTGGGGATGTGCAGGGCGCCGGGGAGGTGGCCCTGGTCCCAGGCGACCTGACTGCGGGTGTCGACCACCACGACGCCGGGGACGCCGGACGCCAGATCGGCGTGGACGTCGGAGACGTCCGCCTCGAAGGCGAGCCGCGCGGCGTAGTGGGCGGCCGCCTCGGCCGGGGCGGCGGCGGGCACGCTCAGGACGGCGCTGGCGATCTCGGCGGAAGCGGTGCCGGTGGCGGTGGCAGACATGGGCGGGTACCTCGGGTTCTCGCTGGTCGGGACGGGATCCGGTGGGCCGTGCCGGGTCCCCCCGGTCGGCGTTGGCTCCATCCTCTGGCCCCCGGGCCCGCCCCACGAGTGGCGTGAACGCCCGAGGTCGCCAAGATCCCGCCAGTCGTACGCCGTCGGCCCGCCGCCGGAGGATGCCGACATCACGATCACACCCGGGCTGGTGACCAGGCACCCGATCCCGCCAGGAGTGGAACGCCCACTACCGCTGGCGGCGCTGAGCCCCGCCCCCTCCTCCCCCAGATTTCAGTCGCCGCGGCCGACGCCGCGATCGGGCGCGCCCATGTCCCCGGTCCGGGGTGTGCCCTCGGCGAGTCCGTAGCGCAGCTGGACGACGCCGTTCGGGCTGGCGGCCGGCGGTTCCAGGAGCGTGATGTTCGTGGGCACCGCGCCACCGTCGAACACCTTCTTCCCGACGCCGAGCACGATCGGGTGCACCCAGAGGTCGAGCCGGTCGAACAGCTTCTCCCGCAGGAGGGTCTGCACCAGGTTCAGGCTGCCGACGACCTTGACGTGCCGGTGCCGGTCCCGGACCTCGCGCACCGCGCCGGCCAGGTCCGGGCCGAGCTGGGTGGACCCGGCCCACGAGAGGTCGGGCCGGCCGCGGGAGGCCACGTACTTCGGGATGCTGTTGAAGAGTGTGGCGAACGCGTTGTCCTTCTGGTGCGGCCAGTAGGAGGCGAACAGCTCGTAGGTCCGCCGGCCGAGCAGGAGGGCGTCGGTGCCCTCGTACGCGGCGGCGATCTGCGCCCCGGAGACCTCGTCCACCAGGGGCGCCTGCCAGCCGCCGAACGGGAACCCCTCCGGGTCCTCGTCGGGGCCGCCGGGTGCCTGCCCGACGAGGTCGAGGGTCGCGAACAGCTCGATGTGGATGAGGCCCATGCCTGTGCTCCTGACGAGTCGGTTGTCCGGGCTGATCACGGTCCACGACTACCGGGTCCGCGCCACCCCGTGGCGGCACGTCATCCGCGCGGCGGCGCGGGCTCGGCGCCGTGTTGACACTGCATAACCTCTACGCCAAATCAGAACGGTTAGTGGATTAGAGTGGCCGCCATGACCCACGAGACCCCCAGCACCACGATGCCCGCCGTCGCCTACCGCAGGAGCCTGCCGATCGACGACCCCGAGAGCCTGGTCGACGTCGAGCTCCCGATCCCCGAGCCCGGCCCGCGGGACCTGCTGGTCCGGATCGAGGCGGTGGCCGTCAACCCGGTCGACTGCAAGGTCCGGCGCACCACCGACCCGGCCGGCGCACCCAAGGTGCTGGGCTGGGACGCGGCGGGCACCGTCGTCGCCGTCGGCGCCGAGGTGGAACTCTTCCGGGTCGGCGACGAGGTCTACTACGCCGGCGCCATCGACCGCCCCGGCGCCAACTCCCGCTACCACAGCGTCGACGAGAGCCTGGTCGGACGCAAGCCCGCCTCCCTCTCCTTCACCGAGGCGGCAGCGATGCCGCTGACCTCGCTCACCGCCTGGGAGGGCCTGTTCCACCGCCTCGGGCTGCGCGACGGCGCCCCTGAGCAGACCGGCACGCTGCTGGTGACGGCGGCCGCCGGCGGCGTCGGCTCGATGGTCGCCCAACTGGCGCGCGCCCTCACCGGCCTCACCGTCATCGGCACCGCCTCCCGCCCGGAGACGACCGCCTTCGCCCGCCGCATGGGCGCCGACCACGTGGTCGACCACACCGAGCCCCTCGCCCCACAGCTCGCCGCGCTCGCCCCCGACGGCATCGACCACGTCTTCAGCACCACCGGCACCGAACGCAACCTCCCCGGCTACGCGGAGGTGCTCAAGCCGTTCGGCCGGATCGTCGCCATCGACGACGTCGACTCCCTGCCGATGGGCCTGCTCAAGACGAAGAGCATCGCGTTCCACTGGGAGTCGATGTTCACCCACTCCCGGTTCACGACCCCCGACCGGTCCGTGCAGCACCACGTCCTCACCCGGATCGCACGCCTGGTCGACGCCGGCATCCTGCACACCACCGCCACCCGGGACCTCGGCCCCGTCAACGCCGCCAACCTCCGCGCGGCCCACCGACTGCAGGAGTCCGGCACCGCCATCGGAAAGACGACCCTCACGGGATTCTGACCAACCCCAGCCGGCGGCCGGCCCGTTGTCCCGCCGTTCCGCGCGTTCGAGCCACTGACGTTCCCCGCTGTTCCAGGGCTGTGACACGGCGGGCACCGGGCGCTGACCTCGGGCTGGCAACCTCCTTGACGAAAGCTCACGCACCACCGAGGGGGAACGGGAAATGTCCGTGCGCAACAGATTCGGCAGCGCCGCCGCGATCGCTCTGATGACCACCGTCAGCGCGGTCCTGCTCTCCGCCTGCGGCCCCGACAATGCCGACTCCGGTTCCAGCGCCGCGCCCGGTGCCACCGGCGCGCCCGGGACCAGTGCGCCCGGGGCGGCGGTGCCGGGTGGCGGCGCGCACTCCGGCAGCCCGGCTCCCGGGGGGAAGAAGGAGGTCAACGGGACCTCGGTCGCCAACCACCTGACCATCAGCACGGGCACCAAGGGCGTCGCGATGAACGGCACCGTGGTGGACTTCGGCACCGTGGTGCGTGACCTCGCGTGGTCACCCGACGGGAAGAAGGTCGTCTACGTCGGCGAGAGCGGCGACCTGATGACGGCCGACCCGGACGGCAGCGGGAAGGCGACCCTGGCCAAGCACCCGGCCGGGGAGGAGTGGTCCCACCCGACCTGGCAGCACGCCGCGAAGGGGCCCAGCGGTGACGCCGTGCCCAACGAGACCGAGCGCTACAACAACATCGTGTTCACCGCCAAGAAGGCGGGCGTGCTGCGGCTGGTGAAGGTCCCCGCCAAGGGCGGGGCGGTCGAGGACCTCAGCCCGCACAACTCCGAGGGCGGCGACAACGCGAGCCTCCCGCAGCCGCCGCAGACCGGCAACACCTGGGCCAACGCGGGCGGCCAGCACGCCGAGATCGCGTTCGCCAACACCCCGGCGAACGAGGTGTACATCTACGACGACTACATCCGCCCGGCCACCCAGGACATCGGCAAGGGCTCGCAGCCGGCCCTGTCCCCGGACGCCCGGCAGATCGTCTTCGTGCGCGCGGTGAACGGCCACGACCACCTGTTCACCCGCTCCACCGAGTACGACCAGAAGGCCGAGAAGGACCTCACCCCCTCGGCCACCACGGACTTCACCGAGCCCGCCTGGTCCCCCGACGGCAAGACCGTCGCGGCCCGCACCCCGGAGGGCGTCGACACCGTACCGGCCGACGGCTCCGCCGCGCCGACCCAGGTCTCCACCATCGTCGGCCTGCCGGTCTACCGGCCCTGATCCGGCGCCGAACGGGCCAACTCCGCCCGCAGCTCGGCCAGGTGCTCGTCGGCCGACTCGTGCGGCAGGAACTCGACCACGTCGAGGAAGCGGAACAGCACCCGGGTCTCGGTGACGGCGTACTCGTAGTCACCGAACCCGACCACCGCCCCCGTCCCGCCGCGGGCGGCGCCGCGGACGGCGGCGGCGGTCAGCCCGTCGCCGGTGTCCCCGGCGGTCACCTTCCGGCGGGCGTTGGGCCGGGCCAGGTACGGGCACACCATCGACGCGTACAGCATGCAGGCGCGGTGCCCGGGGCCCTCCATGGTCGGCGCGAGGTTGCGGTACGGGCGCCCCGCCGCGATCGCCTCCGCGATCGCGGCGCTCTCGGCCGGCCCGACCACCCGCCACACCGGGCCGCGCGCCATGAACGCCCCGCACACCGAACAGCGGCGCTGCAACGCGCAGTCGGCGCTGCGCCCGTGATCGGTCAGCGCGAACTGCGGCTGCCCGTCCTGCCACGGTGTGATCGCCGGCACCGGGTACCCGCGCCCGTCCCGGGGTCGCTCCCCCACCCCGTCCGGCATCGGCACTAGTTCGAATCGCACGACCCTATCGATACCAGGCGCGCGTGCCACCGGTCGAGAGGCGCCCTACTCGCCCGCCGACTCCTGGATGAGCATCACCTTCCGCAGCAGGTCGGAGAGCGTGCGCCGCTCGTCCTCGGAGAGCACGCCCAGCAGGCGGTGTTCCTCGCGGCCGACCACGTCCAGGGCCTCCTGCCAGGCGGCGCGGCCGGCCTCGGTCAGCACGATGTCCACCTTGCGGCGGTCCTCCGTCGAGGGGGTGCGCAGGACGAAGCCCCGGCGTTCCAGGGTCTCCAGCCGGCCGGTGACGGAGGCGGGGGCGAGGTTGAGGTCGGCGCGCAGGTCGGAGGGGGCGGCGTGGCCGCCGCGGCCGGCCAGGACGTGCAGGGTGTCGAACTCGTGCTTGTGCAGGCCGTAGTCGGCGACGCCCTGTTCGCGGACCCGGCCGAGGTGGCGGGTGAGCCGGGACATCCGGGTCACCGCGCCCTCGATGTCCGGGTCGAGGCCGGGAAGCACCGGCAGCCAGCGGTCGAGGTGGCCGTCCGTCCAGTCGCGGGGCGGGGTCGGCTGCTGGTCAGGGCGCTCGGGCATGGGAGGAGTCTACAAAGGGCAAGTCTATACGGCGCCAAAATATTCGTTGCCAAAACTTCGGCACCGAAATACAGTTCCGCGGGTGATCCGAGATGCCGCACCAGGGCGCCCCGCGCCCCAACACCCCTTGCGCCTGCGCGACTTCCGTCTGCTCTTCCTCGGCCGGACGGTCTCCACCCTCGGCGACGCCGTCGTCCCCGCCGCCCTCGCCATCGCCATCACCCGCGCCACCGGCTCCTCCGGCGCGCTCGCCCTCGTCCTCGGCTGCGCGATGGTGCCGCGACTGCTCCTGCTGCCCTTCGGCGGGGTGGCCGGCGACCGCCTCGACCCGCGCCGCGTCGCGCTCACCACCGACCTGCTGCGCGCCGCCACCCAGCTGCTCGTCGGCCTCGAACTCCTCGGCGCCCGGCCGGACCTGACCCACATCGCGATCGCCTCTGCGGCCGGCGGCCTCGCCTCCGCCTTCGCCATGCCGACCGCCTCGCCACTGGTCCGGGCCGCCGTCCCGGCCGAGCACCGGCTGCGGGCCAACGCCCTGCTCGGCTCCGCCACCAGCGCCGCCCGGCTCGGCGGCCCGGCGCTCGCGGGCGTCCTGGTGTACACCGCCGGGCCCGGCTGGGCCTTCGTCGCGGACGGCGTCTCGTTCCTGCTGAGCGCCGCCCTGCTCACCCGGGTCCGCATCGCCCCGGCCCGCTCCGGGCAGGCCTCCGCCGAGAAGCGCACGCTGCGCCGGGACCTCGCCGAGGGCTGGCGCGAGGTGCGCGCCCGGGACTGGTACTGGACCAGTCTGGTCGCCCACGGGGTGTGGAACGGCGCGAGCGCGGTCGCGCTCACCCTCGGTCCGCTGATCGCCGCCACCCGCCTCGGCGGGGACGGCGTCTGGGTGGCGGTCACCCAGGCCGGGGCCGTCGGCCTGCTGCTCGGCTCGCTGGCGGCCGGACGGCTCCGGCCCCGGCGCCCGGTGCTGGTCGGCAACCTGGCGCTCGCGCTGTTCGGGCTTCCGCTGCTGGCGCTCGCCGTTCCGGCGCCCGCGCCCGTCACGGTGGCGGCGTACGGGGTGGCGATGGCCGGGCTGGGCTTCCTCAACCCGGTGTGGGAGACGGTGGTCCAGCGGGAGTTCCCGGCGCAGGTGCTGGCCCGGGTCACCTCGTACGACTGGCTGCTCTCGCTGGCCGCCGCGCCGCTCGGCTACGTACTGGCCCCGCTGGCCGCCGGGGCCTGGGGCAGCCGGGTGCCGCTGCTGGCGGCGGCCGTGCTGGTGACGCTGGTGTGCGCGGGCACCGCGGCGGTGCCGGGGGTGCGCCGGCTCGGCACCCAGCCGGAGAAGCCGGCACCGGCGACCGTCGAGCGGCCGCCGGTCCGGGTCAACTCCTAGGAATGGAAAGTCAGTTCCAGATGCCGGTGACGTCCGTCGCGGTCGCCGCGTTGCCCGCGTGGCCGCTCGCCCCGGCGAGGTCCTCCAGGGTGCGCAGCACGTTGTAGTGGTTGTAGGTGGTCGACGAGCTGCTGCCCGGGGCGACGTGGGCGCCGTAGAGCACGGTCGGGATCCGGTTGCCGGACAGGCTGTTGTCCTCGTCGAAGGTGACCACCAGCAGGCTGTTGTGGCTCTGCGCCCAGGTGGCGTACGCGCCCAGGTTGTTCTTGATCCAGGTGTCACCCGTGCTGATCGAGCAGTCGTGCATGTCGCTGCACAGGTTCGGGATCACGAAGGAGACCTTCGGCAGGGTGGTGTAGTCGGTCGGGAACTGGGCGAAGGTCAGCGCGCTGTTCAGCGGGACGTTTCCGAAGCCGAACCAGGGATTGTGCTTCTGCGCGTAGTTGCCGTAGCTGCACACCGTGCTGCCCTGGCTGGGCAGGGACTCGTTGTAGCTGGCCCAGGTCTTCCCGGCGGCGATCACCTCGGAGGCCAGGTTCGGGGCCTGGAAGCCGCCGACCGTCACGCAGCTGTCGTCGACCCTGCCCTGGGTGGAGCCGGAGAACAGGGCGTAGTAGTTCGGCTCGCTGGGGTGGGTGATGGCGTAGGACTGGGTGAGGTTGGCGCCGCCCGCCTTCAGGGTGTTGTTGATGTACGGCGCGCTGCTGCTGCCGATGATCTGGCTGTAGGAGTGGTTCTCCATCACCACGACGATGATGTGGTCGGGCGCGGGCAGCCCGGCCGCCTGCGCGGTGGTGGCGGTCGCCGCCCAGAGGCCGGCGGAGGCGGCGACGAGCGCGACGGCCGAGCCGATCGCGGTCGCGGTGCGGCGGGATCGGGGACGGGGGGAGTCGTTCAGGGGCTTCGCGGACGAAGTCATGACGTTTCCTCGGGTGGAGGGCGGCCCTCGGCGGGCCGCCCGGAACGGGAGGTGACGGACTGTCGTGCTTTCGCCGAACGGGACGGACGGGTCGAACGGGCCGAACGGGCCGAATGGGCCCAACAGGCCTAGTACGGCGTGCCGTTGGCAAAGTCGGTGGCGAAGGTCGACTCGATCGTGTTGAGCACGCCGGAGTCGGAGACGATCAGGCCCAGCTCGCGGTTGTTGTTCAGCGAGTTGTCGGAGAAGTTCTCCGAGCCGGCGAACACCTTCGCGGTGGAGGTGCCGTAGTCGGCGACGATGGCCTTGGCGTGGATGTACAGACCGGTGGTCGAGGAGTAGGTGACCACCTTGGCGCCGGCCGCGGTCACCTGGTCGAAGTAGGAGCCGTACGAGTCGGGGTTCATGCCGACCACGCGCACGGTGACGCCGCGGTCGGCGGCCGCGGTGATCGCGTCGACCAGGGTCGGGTCGCCGAACTCCAGCTCCTCGACGTCCAGGGAGGTCTGCGCGCCGTTGATCAGCGCCAGCAGGCGGGACTGCGAGTCGGTGGGCGACCAGACCAGGTTGTCGCCGTCGGAGGGGGTGATCGAGGTCTTGGCGTAGTCGGCGGCGAAGACCTGCTCGATCGCGGCGACGTCGTTGGCGTCGGTGTCGATGACGCCGTAGTCGCGGCTGCTGGAGTAGTAGGTGGCGTCCAGGTTGCCGGTCATGATGATCGAGGTGGCGCCGTCCACGGTGACGGTCTTCTGGTGGGTGTAGACGAACGCCGAGGAGGAGTACGTCACGCCCACGCCGGCCGCCTTCAGGGCGTTGTAGGCGGTGCCGTTGACCGAGGTGTGCTGGCCGTCCAGGATGACCCGCACCTTGACGCCGGCCCGCTGACGGGCGATCAGGTCGTTGACGGCGGTCGTGTCGCGCAGCTCGTACATCGTGACGTCGACGGACTTGGTGGCCGAGTTGATCAGGTTGTTGACCACCGTGTGGCTCTGGTCGGGGAAGACGACGGCGGTGTACGTGCCGGTGGCGTGGGCGGTGCCGGTGGCGGATATCAGGCCGGCGCCGGCGAGCAGCAGGGCGCCGGCCCGGCGCGCGAGGGTGGCCAGGGGCATGGGGACTCCATGGTCGGTGAGGGGAAAGTCGGCGAGGGGGAAGTCGCTGAGCGGGAGGCCCGGTGCGGGGTGACACCGGGCGGCGGACGAGCGCCCGATCAGCATGGGGTCGGAGCGGTCAACGCGGGTAGATGACGGGAGGTAAAACCTTGGCCCCGGGCCGGGAAACGAACGGTGAGCCCGGCGAATCAGCCGGAAGACCGGCGATGCAGGCGAACCGGTTCACATTGCCACCGGCCGCCCGCACCGGTGATAGTGATCTCCGATCGACGCGATCCGACGCCGCGTCAGCCCACGAGAGAGCCGAGGAACATGGCGAAGACCAGCCTTCTGCGTCCGCTCGCGGTGACCGCCGCCGCTGCCGTCCTGGCGGCGGTCGCGACCGCGCCCGCCCTGGCAGCCGACCGGGACGGCTCTACCCTGCCGGCCCCCGACACGGCCGGGGTGCTCAGCGCACTTCAGGCCACCACGGCTGCGGGCGCCCCGGGCTCCTTCGCGGTGATCCACGACCACGGCGACGACGACCGGACCCGCTCACTGACCGTCGGCAGGGCGAACCTGGACGGGACGCCGATGAACTCCGGGTGGAGGTTCCGGGTCGGCAGCAACAGCAAGATGTTCGCCGCCGTTCTCGTGATGCAGCTGGCGCAGGAGGGCCGGATCGACCTCGACAAGCCGCTGCGCGACTACCTCCCGGCCGGCACCCTCCCGGACGACTGGACCATGACCGGCCGTCAGGTGATGGAGCACCGGGCCGGCATCTACGACCACACCGACGACCTGCTGGAACAGCCCGGTGAGGAGACCACCTCCGCCTTCGAGGCCCGCATCCGCACCAAGGTGTACGCCCCGGCCGACCTGGTCGCGATGTCCGTCAAGCACGGGCAGCAGTACCCGCCGGGCAGCCGCTACTCCTACTCCAACACCGACTTCGTGCTGATGGGCCTCGCCGTCGAACACCTCACCGGCCGCCCGTACCCGGACGTGCTGCGCGAGCGGATCATCGAGCCGCTCGGCCTGGAGAAGACCTCCTTCGTCGTCCCCGACCAGCGGATCCGGGGCGCCCACGTCACCGGCTACCTCACCAACGACGACCGCACGAAACCGCTGCTGGACTCCACCGAGCAGACCGGCTCCTGGGTGTGGAGCGCCGGGGCGGTCATCTCCTCCGCCGAGGACCTCGACACCTTCCTCACCGCACTGATGGCCGGCAGCTCCGGCGGGCTGGTCTCGGACGACTCGCTGCGCCAGATGGAGGCCGCGCTGCCCACCCCGAGCGCCAGGATCTCCTACGGACTGGGGCTGCGCCGCATCTCCCTGTCCTGCGGGGACGTGTACGGGCACGGCGGCATCGTCCAGGGCTACCAGACCCAGTCCTTCACCACCCCGGACGGGCACCGCACGGTGGTGGTCTTCGCCAACGCTTCCAACAACGGCTCCGTCACCCAGGGGCTGATGAACGCGCTGGAGCCGGCCTTCTGCGGGAAGAAGCCGGCGGTCGCACCGCGGACGGCCTTCGCCCCGACCGCGCAGGACGGCCAGGCCGACCAGGGCGCGTCGGGCAGCCAGGACGATCAGGCGCTGCCGGTGGTGGAGGACACCCGGATCTGACCCCGCTCGCCGCCGCGTCCGGGGCCTCGCTACACGAGGCCCCGGACGGGCGCCAGGGCCCGGGCCAGCAGCGCCCTGGCGTCGTCCAGCAGGATCAGGATCCGGCGCTCGGCGAGGAGTTCGCGGTAGCGGGCCGCCCGCTCCTCCAGCCCGGCGGGAACGGCCTCCGGCGCGACGCCGAGGTCGGCGAGGAACCCGGCGAGGACGTCGGCGGGCCGGCGCGGGCCGTCCGGGTCGCCGCCGCGCAGGTCGGCGTGCGGGAGGCCGTCGGGGAAGCGCTGCGCCGCCCGGTGCTGGACCAGGGCGGTCTTGCCCACCCCGGACGGTCCGGTGACCAGGATCGGGCGTGCGGTCCGCGGCGACAGCCAACGCCTCGTGCAGCCGGGCGAGTTCGGCGGCGCGGCCGACGAACCGGCGGTCCGGCGCGGCATGCCGCGCCAACTGCTCGCCCTCCCTCTCGTCGTGGGACCGTACGCCGGACCGGACCCGGCCGGTTCACCTCGCGGGCTCGCCCTCCGTCCGGTCCGGGGCCTCCTCGAGGTCGGCCCACGCCGGGGGCGTCCTGAGGTCCGGACCGGCGAGCACCAGCACGTCGAACGGCGCGTACTCGTTGCCGTGGTCCCGGGCGGTGTAGCCGGCCGCCGACAGGATCGCGATCACCGCGGCGGCCATCGCCGCCTGGGCCTCACCGGACTGGCGGATCGCCGGGGTCACCTCCTGGTACCGCTGCACGTCCGCCACCGCCCTGCCGCGCAGCCGGGGGCTCACGAGCCAGCTCACCACCACCTCCGGTTCCTCACCGAAGTGCTGGTTCCAGGCGCTGACCCGGACCTCCGCCCCGGCGGCCAGTCCCCGGTCCAGGCCCGGGGCCACCACCGGCAGCCCGGCGGCGGCGAGTTCGTCGCGGACCCGCTGGGCCAGCCGCTCGAACCGGGCGTTCACATGTCTGCCGAGAGTCTCGTCCATGCCCGCACGCTATCGGCCCGCCCCGCCACCGCGCTCCGCCCGGGTGACGGCCGGGATTCCGGCAAGGCAACCATCCGCCGCCCGTGCGGGCTCCGTACCCCTGGAGGCCCCGCCGGCGGCGAGCGGACGAGTGCGGACCGGACAGGTGTGCGCATTACACAGCTCCACCCCGAGGGCCGCCTTCGGGTCTCGGGTGCGGCAACGTTGGGGGGCACTGGTGCGGATTCGGCTGCTCGGGCCGGTGGAGCTGGAGGTCGCGGAGCCCGCGGTCTCGCCACCCTGGCGGGGTCGCAGCGGCGGGCGGTCCTGGCGCCGCCGGCGCTGCGGCTGGGCCAGGTGGTCGGCATGGACCGGTTCTGCGAGCTGCTGTGGGGGGGGAACGGCCGCCGGCCAGTGCCCGGGCGGCGGTGCAGGGGCACGTCGCGGCGCTGCGCAAGGTGCTCGCCGACACCCCCGTTCGAGCTCCACACCCGGACCTGCGGCTATCTGCTGAGCGGGCTGGCCGAGGAGGTGGACGCGCTGCGGTTCACGGCGCTGGCCGAGCGCGCCGACCGCGGTGCGCCCGACGAGGCGATCGCACTGCTGGAGGAGGCGCTGCGGCTGTGGCGCGGCGAGGCCCTGGCCGATCTTCCGGACACCCCGTTGCGCGCCGCCACGGCGGACCAGCTGAAGCAGGCCGCCACGGCCGCGCTGCTCGGTCAGCACCGCGACCCACCCGGCCAGCCGTTCCCGCTCCGCCACCGTCCCCCCGGGCGCGGACGGGTGCACGTCCACCACGAGTGACCGCGCCACGGCCAGCGGTCCCGGCGCCGTCTCCGGTCGGTGCTGCCGGTCCGGCGGCAGCCGCAGCACCAGCCGCCGGGCGACGGCCGTCACCTCCGCCGCGGTGCCTCCCGGCAGGGCCAGGGCGGGCGGCCCCGGCACCTCCGGCGCGCCCATCCGCACCAGGGCCTCGACGTAGGCGCGCACCTCCGGGCCGTTCGCTTCCATCCCCTGTTCCTCCCCCGTCGCGTTCCGGCCCGCTCAACGTGGCTTCCGTCGGGCGGGGTTCAGCCTCGGCCCGGCGGCCACCCACCGGTACGGGTGCGGCCGCCTTGTCCTCGTCCGCCATGAAAGCAGTCGACGGTCGGCCTGGGCAACGTCACCGTCCCCGGCGACCGCAACGACGGCACCGGACGGCACGTCTACCAGCTCAACCCGGTGGACGGCCGGCCGTCCA
>NZ_JBSFGK010000105.1:0-24378 GCF_053596495.1 Kitasatospora sp. NPDC001683 | reverse complement strand
CGGTCTGGCGTTTTATTTTTTTGTATACACTTCCTCCGGTTGGTGGGGATGCTTAACTTGCGGGGTAGAGGGCCGGGCCCCGCTGGGCTCCCTGGGGGCACGCCGCAACAAAAGCATCGCCAGATCAATTGAAATGGGGCAGGTGTCGCCCCTTGGCGCTCCGAGGGTGCCCCGTCGCCGCTTCGGCATGGCCGAAGTGCGACGGCATTTCCGGGTCCGTGCGTAGGAAGTCGGCCAGACCGACTTCCTACGCAGAGGACGGGAAGGCTGTGGGTCAATCGCCGTTTCTTTCGCCGTCCCGCCGCGATCGCGACCCACTCGCGCCTGCTCCTCCGTCGACAGACGCGCCGGCAGGCCGGAGGTCAGGCAGCTTCGGCCCGGTCCAACCCGGCGGCACCCGGTTGTGCGAGCCAGACCAGCCGCGAGGTGATCCCCGGTCGCCCGGCGAAGTGGCGCAAGGCTCGTTCGGGAGACGCGAGGGTCATCCGCGCCCGCCCGTCGATGCCGATCACGTGCGTCGGCCCGTCGTTGTCGACGAGCCCCCACGCCACGACCCATCCGTCGGCGTCCGCACGGCCCTCGCCGCACACCTGCACGACGGCGAAGAGCCGGGGTGCGGTGTCGAGCACGAGCTCGCGCAGCTCCTGGTCGAAGGGGTCGGGAACGGTCGGCGCGAGCATGGCCGGGCGGGGGTTTTGCGAGGGCTCAGCAGTCATGGAATTCTCCTGCCTCAAGGCATGGTTGAGCCAACGGCCAGCACCTTCAGTAACTGATCCATGTCATACGGTAGCGCCAACGTGGCATACTTGCCATGCAGTCCGTTGAAGACCTGCTAATTCACTCTGGGTAGTGAACGAGAGGATCGCGATGTCATCGAGCGGCGCCCCGACGTTGCGGCAGCAGCGCCTTGGCTTTGAACTGCGCAAACTCCGTGAGAACGCTGGGCTCAGCTCAACTGCCGCTGCCGCTCGGGTGGGAGTGAGTCAGGCTCACATGAGCCGAATCGAAGCGGGCCGCTACGCGGTGAGCGCAGAGCGGGTCCGTGTGTTCGCTCGTGCGTACGCGTGCGGAGACGAGAACCTCATCGATGCTCTGGCCGGCATGACTGGCAGGCGGGTCCGGGGGTGGTGGGAGGAGTATCGCGACATCTTGCCGCCGGACGCGCTCGATCTTGCCGAAACGGAACACCACGCCACGGCGATGCGCATCGCCTCGGTGATTCACATTCCCGGACTGCTCCAGACCGTCGACCAGGTACGTGCGCTCGGCAGCAACGCCGTACCGCCTCTGGCTCCACACGAGGTGGAACATCGGGTGTCGTACCGGATCAAACGGCAGGTCGTGCTCTACGGCGAGCGGGCGATTCCGCTCACGGCGATCGTCCACGAGGCCGCCCTGCGGATGGGGTTCGGTGGGCCCGCTGTGGCTCGCGCACAGCTCAAACACCTCATCGAGACGAGCACGCGCGAGAACGTCTCGGTTCTCGTGATCCCCTTCGGCGCGGGTACGCTCCCCGGCTCCGGGCAGTCCATCGTCTACTGTTCCGCAGCCGTGCCCCAACTCGACACCGTGCAGCTGGACACGTATCACGGCTCCGAGTTCCTTGACGCCCATGCGCAACTGGTGAAGTATCAGAAGGTTCTGGACCTGATGGAAGCCTTCGCCCTCAGCCCCGCGAAGTCGCGTGATCTCATTGCCCGTATCGAGAAGGAAACCTGAGAGGAAGAGCTGTGTCAGCTCTCAACTGGCAGAAGTCCAGTTACAGTTCCGAGTCGGTCAACTGCGTCTATCTCGCCGTGACCGCCGACCGCAGCGTCAAACTCCGCGAGAGCGATGACCCCGACGTCGTCATCACCACAACGCCCGGCAAGCTCCGCGACCTCCTGCTCGGCATCAAGGAAGGCGAGTTCGACCACCTGACAAGGTAGTTCAGTTCCCTAGGTGGCCCGCCTGCGCGTACCGAGAAGCGACAGGGGAAGCATCGAGGCACGAGCAAACAGCGGACGAATCCGTCCGGAGCCAAGTAGCGGGCTATCGGACCATGTAGCGGTACACCGGGGCCCCTTCCCAGGCCGGGGGCTTGTCGCCCAGGTCTCGATAACCGAGGGCTTCGTACATCTTCATCGCAGCATGTGCTTCGGGCCGGACCGCAAGCGTCACGCGCTCCACCTGGGCCCCTTCGAGTACGGCTGCGTGCAGCTCCCGGCCCAACCCCTGCCGGCGCTGCTCCGGAGCCACGGCGATTTCCCGGATCACGAACGTCCGGTGTCCGTCTTCGCGGGTGAAGCCCTCGTCCAAGCCGAGGCCGTTCCACCAACGGCTGTCCGACTGGAGCAGGACACCGAAAGCGAACCCGGCCAACGCAGCACCTGCGCGAGCCAGCACCAGTCGGAAGCCGGGCATGGTGCGGAACGCCTCGTAGCCCTCCAGGAACCCCTCCAGGTCGCGGGGCCCCTCGAAGTAGGGCGGCTCCGCGAACACCTGTTCGTACAGCGGTGCTATCTCGTCCAGCACTCGGGCAGCAGCATCCGGATCTGTGAAGGTCTCGAAGACGGGCGTCTGCACGATTCTCCTTTCAGGCGATCAGGTGGGCGGTGCTGGCAGCGGCCAGGGAGGGATTCAATCGCTTCAGGTGGGAGTGTGCCTCCTCCATCGATGTGCGAGCCCGGCCGGACGACACCTCGGTCAGTAGGACGGCTCCCGAGGTGAGTTCGTGGGCCGACTCCTCGGCCTCACCTGCTTGCGCGAGCGCCCCGGCGAGGCTGAACCGCACCAGTGCCTCGTTCCGCGCGTAATTCGTCTCCTGGTGTTGGAGCGAGCGCCGCAGCCAGTCCACGGCCGCCTTGTGGTGCCCCGCCTCCGTGAAGAGGGATGCCTGCGCCAGCGCCAACTCGGCCGGCCCGTGGAACACCGCCCAGTCGGGCACCGGTCGCTCGTGGCGTTCTTGCTCGAAGGTGCGAGTCGCCTGCGCCAATGTCGATCGGGCCCTGACGGGGTCGCCCATCATCGCGTGAGCACGGGCCTCCCGGGTCATCAGGATGGACATCAGCGATGGGGGCGCCCACGACGCGGCCTTCGACTGTGCTGCGCGGGCGAGATCGAGCGCGGTACCGGGCTCGCGTTCCCGAAGACTCATCAGCGCCATGGACGCCATCACCACTACGGCGAGCGAGTTGTCTTGCAGCTCCTCGGCTCGGGTGAGTGCGTGCTTCCAATGCTTCTTGGCCCGGACGTTGTCGCCGGCGTCGAAGGCCAGCCACGCGACGTGTTCCGCAGTCTCCCCCGCGATCAGTCGGAGCTGACGGCCGACCGTACCCGAGTAACTCTTGGTGGCGATCAGCCGTTCGACCCGAGCGAGGTGAGCTTGCGCGAGGGGCCCGACTGTCGCACCGCCAAACCGGTCGTCCAGCCCGTACAGGGAAGTGAGCCCGGCCCGCAGGTCCATGACGGTCTCGGTCCCGATTCGCGGCGGCGTCAGCTTGGCGGACACGGCGGCACCGCCGGCCAGGGCGATGAAGGATCGGCGGTTCACGTCTTCTGGCTCTTCTCGTGGCGTGGGTGGTGGTCCTGATCGACGGTGTGGCGGCACGGTGAAGCCCGCCTGCTCCAAGGGGATACCCAACATCGCTTCGAGAACCCGCTGGCGTGCCGGATGAGGGCACGGTGGTAACGGCTGACGCCAGCGGTGGTACTGGCGGCTGCTCACCTCTTCGTCCTCTCCGAGCTTGCGCGCCGTCGCGGCGTACACCTGTCTGAACCGGGCTGGGCTACTCCAGCCGAACTCGGTGCACAGGTGGGTGAATTGGGTCTCCACGTTGCAGACGGTAGCCCGCGGGCTGCTGACCGTGTATAGGTCCGCGCGTGAAAAAGTCCGTCGAAAAGTCCGCCGGCTATCAGCCGTTGATCTCGCCGTGGCGGTCAACTAGCCCCTGTCCACCGGAGTGACGGTGTGACTACCCGCTGTCGCACAGGTCGGCTGCCTCTTTGGGGCTCCCTGGCTGCGCACGCTGGCCTTCGGCAGCCACCACCCCCGCGCTTCTCAGCGGGAGAATCGGAAGGAGTGCACGGCATGGACGACAAGAACGGCACCAGCAACGGGTCGGGCGGTCACAACGGTGACAAGCCGAAGAGCGAGGGCGGCGACTTCGCCCCGGAGACGGATGTCGAGTTCCTGACCCGCCGCCTGGACCACTCGGTCCCCGACGGGGACTTCGCCCCGGTGGGTACCGAGGTCTGACCGCAGTTCCGAACTGATGCCAGTTAGTTGACGGCATGGGCGGGTCGGCGCGGGTGACCATACGCGCCGATCCGCCGCTCGATGTCGCACACAGCCCGACCAAGGAGAGTCCACATTGAAGACCGCCATCGCCGCCCACGTCCCCGTCGGCTCCTTCTTCGACCTCGACCGGAAGGACCCGGTGCTGACCCGGCTCCGCGAGGAGGGTGTCGAGTTGGCTCTCCCGTTCGCCCTGATGGAGCGCCTGGTGAAGTCGGGCGTCCCCTATGCGGAGCACGCCCGTTCTCTTCGCAGTGAACCCGTGACCGTGGCCGGGGCGAACTTCGACTGGTTCGACGCCGAGCTTCACGGCGAGATCGCCAACGAGATCAACCTGACGGACTACGAGATCGTCCAGCACACCGACTCGCGGCGCGCGGCGCTGACCCAGGCCCTGGACCGCCTATCGCTGGTCCACCCCGAGGGATTCGCCCGCGTGCGCGAATTCGTCCGGGGGCTGCTGTGGGTGGCCCTCAAGCCCGGCGTCCGCACCTCCTCGCTGACCAGCTCCAGCGACCCGGCGCTCCCGTACGTCATCACGTTCTCCGACAAGGCGTGCCACCACATTCCGCCGAACACGGTCAGCGAGCAGCCGTCCCCCCTCTTCTTGGCGGAGAACCTGCTGCACGAAGGCGTGCACCAGTCGATCAGCTTCCACGTCCTCCAGTACCGGGTTTTCGCCGACGGGTACTCGTCCAGGACTTCTCCCAAGATCGAGATCAAGTGGCGGGCCCGGCAGGGAGAGGACCGCAACCAGTACTGGGAGATCGACCGGGCGTTCCACGCGACCTGCGTGTACAACCAGCTACTGCGGTTCCGCCGGACCGAACTGCGCCGCGACGACCTGACGCCCACCGAGCGCGCGAGCTTCCAGAGCGCCTACGACGAGGGCCTGCCGGCTGTCCGCTACCTCATGCGCGAACTCGAACTCCTGCGTGAGCACTTCTCCCCGCACGGGGTGGAGCTGCTGGCCAACCTGCGTCACCACACCGACCAGCTGTCACGCTGAGCAGAACCGAACGAGGGAAGGTCTAGTGCTCCAGCACCTCATCGACCAGGACGAGGGCCTGCGTATGGTCCCCACCGACCGGAACGAACTGACCGCCGCAGTCGGCCAACTCCACGAGGAACTGCGGGCCTTGTCCGAGGAGAGCGACCCCGCGCGTGCTCGGGTCCTGACCAGGTGGATCGGCATCGGCCAGATGTGCCTAGGCCACCACGAGGAGGCCCGTACGATCCTCCGGCAGTCGCTCGACCTAGCTGCAGCGATCGGCAACACACGGGCCGTCGTCGCCACCGGGCTCAACCTCGGTGACGCGCACCGCTACGCCGGTGACGTGCAGACTGCGGACGCGCTCTACCGCAGTGCCCTGAACACTGCGCGAAGCCAGCACCCGGAACTGGTTGACTTCGCGCTTCAGCACACCGGTAAGCACTTCATGGAGCGCGGCGACCTCGCGGATGCCCAGGCCCATCTCCAGGAAGCGCTGCGGCTGCGGGTCGCCAAGGGGGACGCCGGGCTGATCGAGTCCACGCAGGCCGCACTCGCCCGGGTGGAGATGCTGATCGGCCAGGCCGACGTGTCGGCGGCAGACGGCACGGTGCCGCGCCGGTGGAGCGGTCAGTGGACCGCATGGCTCCAGTCCCGCACCACGGTCCGGACGCCGGCCCGGTGGGAAGAGGACTTCCCCAACCTCCGGGACGCCGTGCGCGGGCTCACCGCACACCAGCGCGTCCAACCGCGCTGCTTGCGTGATCAGTCGCTCCCCTCCGAACTGATCGCCGCGATGGCGGATGAGGCCGAGAAGGCCGTCGCCGCTGACGGCTACCTTCACAACGGCAAGTGGAACGCGCCCGTCGGCGACGCCGCGAACCGGTTCGTCGCACGGACCGATCTCGCTGCGGTCGTCGCACAGTCCACCGGCCTGGAAGTCGAGCAGCCGCACACCGGCGTCTACATCGGCTACGAGGAAGGGCAGTTCCTCGACTTCCACGTTGACGAGTCCGGATTTGGTGAGGTCAACCTGATCCTCTGCCTCAACCACGCTCGCCTCACAGGTGTGCCCAGGGCCAGCACCACCGTGTTCATCAACGGCGACGGCTATCTCGAATGCGATCTCGGCGTGGGTGACTGCGTCGTGTTCGACGGCGCGCTCACCCCGCACGGCCGGACGCCGCTCAGTGCCGGAGAGGGCGTCACCCTCATCAGCTTCGGCTTCCGCGCGCGTGATCAGGCTCCGCGCACGCTCACGAACCTCCCGCCGGTCCCTTGATATGGAAGGCGTATTCAGCCGATCTGACACCCCCGTTCTGCTACCTACTGATTGGGCTTACGGCTTCGTCAGGTCGTCCGTTGGCGGCTTCGGCGGCGGGATCGGCTCGGCTGCCCGGTAGCGCGGCGAGGGCGGGTCGGACAGCGCCGACTGCCCGGCCTGCGGCTGCCCACCGTCACAGACGGCGTCCGGCACGGCTGGTTCCTCTACCCCGTGCTGGTCGAACCTGCTGGCGGCCGGAGCCGGGATGCCGTGGCCGACCTCCTCCTGAACGACCACGGGATCGGCACCAGCGTGCACTTCAAGCCGGTGCACCGCCTCGCCGCGTACCGCTACCTGGACTGCCACCTGCCCGTCACCGAGCAGATCGCCGCCCGGCAGCTCTCCCTGCCCTGTTACCCGGCGATGACAGCTGCGGACGTGCAGCGCGTCATCGACGCCCTCCACGCCATCTGGTCCTGACCCCCGTGCCGGGCCGGCTGTCAGATCACCGGCGGCCGGCCCAGCCGCGTCATCCGCCACACCGTGCTCCACCGCATCGGCCGCCGCGGCGGGCACGGCACCCGAACACCCTCGAAGAACCCGGACCACCACGCCTTGAGCCCGGACATCGGTGGCCGGCGGACCAGCGTGTACAGCGCCCAGGAGGTGAGGTAGACCGGCACCAGAGGGGCAGGCAGGTGGCGCTTGGCCAGCCAGACACGGTTGCGGGCCGTCATCCGGTAGTAGGTGGCGTGACGGGCCGGGTCGGTGCGGGGGTGCCGCAGCACCAGGTCGGCGCGGTAGTCGATCCGCCAGCCCGCGTCCAGCGCGCGCCAGGCGAAGTCGGTCTCCTCGTGCGCGTAGAAGAACTCGGCGGGGAACAGGCCGACCTGGTCGATCACGCTCATGCGGATCGCGTGCCCGCCGCCCAGGAAGGTCGTGACCTCACCGGACTGCAGCGGATCGCTCGCGCCGAAGCGCGGCACGTGGCGGCGCTGGGTGAACCCGGTCTCGTCCGCGATCCGGAAGCTGACAATGCCCAGCTCCGAGTCCCGCTCGAAGGCCTCCCGGATCAACCGGAACGTGTCGGTGCGGGGCAGCAGCCCGTCGTCGTCCAAGACGACCAGCAGGTCCGCGCCGCCCAGCTCGCGCAGCCGCTCGACGCCGGCGTTGCGGCCACCGGGGATGCCGAGGTTCTCCGGCAACTCCACCGCGTCCACCCACTCCGGCAGCTCGGGCAGCCTCACGCCCTGCCCGAGCACGACGGTCCGAACGCCGCTGTCGCCGCCGTCCTGGGCTCGTACCGACTCCAGCAGCGCCGTCAGCTCCGCAGGCCGGTTTCCCATCGTCAGCACCACCACGCCCAGCGTGACGCCCATCGCACCCGACCCTTCGAGGAACCTTCATGATCTCCCAGACACCCAGGCCCGGCGGCGGGCCGTCGCTCCGCGAGCTGGCCAGCACTGGCCGACTGCCGGACCACCAGGTGATGGACCGGCCGACGCTGGACTGGATCGCCCGCCACCGGCCCGCCGGCCCAGGTGTCCGGGCCAGACTGCCACACCGGCCGCTACTGCTGGTACCGAACGCCTCCTGGTTCGCCCGCACGCACACGGCCGCCTCGATCCACGGAGTACGCCATGGTGCCCGGGTCGCCGCGCTCGTGCAGCTGCTCGCCCCCGGCCACGGCCTCACGCCGGGCCGGGGGCTCGCACTCGCGGCTGCGGCGGCCTGCCACGACTGCCGGCGGCGATGCGACCGCGACGATCCCGGCCACGGCCGCCGCGCCGCCGACTGGCTGACCGAGCACACCGCGAGCCTTCAGACGACGTTCGGGACGGCGCCCACAACAGAGGCGATCACCGCAGTCGCCCTCCACGACGTGCCGCACCACGCCTTCACCGGCGACCAGGAACGCGCCTACCGGCATCACCAGGTGGCGGTGGACCTCCTCAAGGTAGCTGACGCGCTCGACCGCTACCGGCTGCCGCTGACCCGCTGGTGGCCCGACCTCAACCGCCTACGCCTGCAGGTTCCCGCCTGGGCCCCGGTGCTCGCCCACGACCTGGTGGTGGGCAGCGAGCATGCCCACCTCGACGGTGCGACCGACATCCAGGCCCTGGAGCGCGCGCTCCAGGCCGTGATGCCCGAGTAGGAGAAGCCCCCGTGCACACCGAGTGGGACCGAGCGCACACCGACTACAGCGCTCCTCCCGACCGACCACTGCCAGCCGGGCTCACCGACTCCGAGGCCGACTGGCACCAACGCCTGGCCCAGGCCCCCAACGGGCACCTGCTGCGCGAGGACGCCAACGCCATGCTCGCCTCGCTCGCCGCCGGCGGCCCGGTCTACCTGCTGCACCTGACCCGTTCCCCGGACGCCATCCGCTCCAGCGGCCATCTGCTCGCCTCCACCGGATGCCTGGTCGGGGCCGTCTACGGCTCCCCGCTCACTCTGACACCCGGCGGCGCGCTGCGGCCCCACAACCTCGGCTCCTACCTGCTGGAGAGCCGGAGCAGGCTAGCGAGCCGAAACAACAGCACACCGCTGGTCATCGAGGTCGCTCCCGACCGCTCGGCGCCACTGAAGGGGCTCGACTACCTGCGTCTGGGCGGCATCCACCTGCGCGCCTACCAGGAGTTCCGACACGTGCTCACCGCCGCCGAGGAGACCCGGGTCCTGCGATCCGTCGCGGACCGCGTGCGCGTTGCGGCACCGTTCCTCGACACCCTCCTGCGCAACGCGAGCGGCGGGGCAACACCCCACGGGCCGTTCATCGACGCACTCGCCGCCGCTGTCCCCTCCATGCCCTACCTCGGGTACCTGTACTTCGAGACCATCTCCGAGTACCTGATGCTCTACTCCACCAGCCGGGCCACCCGCGAGTACGCCGACCGCGGGGAGATGAACAACCGGCTCTACAAGGATCTCGCCTTCTCCGCCGTGGACGGCATGGGCACTCTCTTCGACCTCGGGCGGTTCTGTCCGAACCGCGCCAGGCTCATCGACCTCGTCGGACACATCGAGCCCGACCTGGCGGTCTCGGCTTCCGACTACGTTCGCCAGCGCGTGTCCCACCTCTATGCCATCACGTCCCTGACCTCGCGTCAGGACGTCCGGAACTTCACGTTCCACGGGGCGGATCTCGGCGTGTTGGCCGAGGCTGCACCGCATCTCCTCGGCCAGTTGATCTTCCGGGAGATCCGACTCCTCGACCGCTACCCTCAGCTCTACCACTGCTTCGAGCAGACCAAGGCCCTGCAGGCGTGGGCCTACTGGAACAAGGAGGGCATCTCGACGCCGTTCAATGGCGTCAGCCCCAAGGGGGAGATCGGCATCAACCCGGCCTACCCCAATGCCCGGTTCACGGTTTGGACTGCGGAGTCGTGCAAGCAGGGGCTTCTTCATCCGGTTGAGCAGATCGCCACCGTTCCGGCTCCCCGGCTCGTGCCCTGGCTGGTTGCTCCCCTCCGGGACAGGACGGAGGAGGAGCGGTGGATCAACCGGTCCCCGGTTTTCCTGCAGCGCCCCATCAGCGCGCCTGAGTGACTCCGGCGATCCGGTCGGATCAGGTGTGATGCGCCAGCTCCTGAACCTCACGGCCGAACCCACAGCCAGCCGTCCCCCGGTAGGGATGGGAGGGAGGTTACCTCCTGATCGGGCTCACGGCTTCTGGAGCGTCGGGTCGTCCGTCGGCGGCTTGGGCTGCGGGATCGGCTCGGCCGCACGGTAGCGGGGCGAGGTCGGGTCGGACAGCGCCGACGGCGGCGAGGGCTCCACGGAGGTGATCGCCACCCCGGTGGCCACCGCCGTCGCCTCCTCCTTGACCTTGATGCCGGCCTGGTCGAAGGCGGTCTTCAGCCGCTGGCGCAGCGCCCGGGCGACCACCGGGGCCTTGCCCGGGGCGGTCCGGGCCTCGACCCGCACCATCACCGAGTCCGCCGCCACCGACTCCACGCCGAGGATCGACACCGGCGCCCAGACCAGTTCGTCGTACGGGGCCTCCTTGGACAGCCCCTCGGCGGTCTGCTGGATCAGGTCCTCGACCCGCTGCAGGTCCTCCTTGTAGCCGACCTGCACGTCCACCGAGGCGGTCGCCCAGCCCTGGCTCATGTTGGCGATCCGCTTCACCTCGCCGTTGCGGATGTACCAGATCTCGCCGTTGGCGCCGCGCAGCTTGGTCACCCGCAGGCCGACCTCCAGGACCGTGCCGGTGGCCACGCCGGTGTCGATCTCGTCGCCGACGCCGTACTGGTCCTCCATGATCATGAAGACCCCGGAGAGGAAGTCCGTCACCAGGTTGCGGGCGCCGAAACCGATCGCCACACCGGCCACCCCGGCGCTGGCCAGCAGCGGCGCCAGGTTCATCCCCAGCGCGGAGAGCACCATCAGCGCGGCCGTGCCCAGGATGGTGAAGGACGCCATGCTGCGCAGCACCGAGCCGATCGCCTCCGAGCGCTGCTGGCGCCGTTCCGGGTTCACCACCCCGTGGTTGGCCAGCAGTCCGCCGAGCCGGCTCTCCTCGTGCTGGTCGTGGCTGCGCGCCATCCGCGCTATCAGCTGGGTGATCAGCTTGCTCACCACGACCCGCAGCACCAGCGCCAGCACGATGATCAGGACGATCTGCAGGCCACCCGCCAGCCAGCTCGCCCAGTGGGTGTCGAACCAGCTGGCCGCCTGCTTGGTGGTGTCGGTGACGTCCTGCGCGCTGGTGGGGATCCGCAGCTGCGGCAGCTCCGGCGCGGTGGGGGAGGGGGCCGGCGTCGGGGTGGAGAACGCCGAGGACGCGTCGATCGGACCGGTGGCGCCGGAGCGGAACACGTGCGGGACCTTCCTTGCAGGGGGCGTGACCGGCCGCCGCCGCGCAAGCGGCCCGCGGACCGTGCGCCTTAGCCTATCCGTTACCGAACACCCGCCTGGACACGCCGACGGGCGTACGCACCATTCCGGACGCCCCGTCAACGCCCCGGTGCGCTCCCCCGGCCACCATCCCGGCACGGCCCCCGAACCACCCCCGAACCACCCCCGCACCACCGGCCCCACCACCGCCCCCACCACCCCGTACGGCCGCAGCCCCGCCGCCGTACGGCCCAACGGTCTGCTCCGACCGGCCGAGCCGCGCCCCGGCCCGGCCACCGCGCCCCGCCCCGGCGCCACCCGGGTGCAACCCGACCTTCCCCCGGGCATACCGGCTATGACACACACCACACCCGGAGTTCACACCAGCTCCGTTACACAGGAGTGGTGGCGCCGTACAACCGCGTAAGGCGACACTGGGGGAGATCGCGCACTCGTTGCGGGATCCAACCGCTCGTCCCGGCGCGAGCCACGCGCCGCAGGCGTCCAAGGAGGCATCCGTGCCGCATGTCCTGGTCCTCAACGCGTCCTACGAGCCACTCGGCGTCGTATCGATGCGCCGCGCACTCATCCTGGTCCTCAACCACAAGGCGGTCAGCCTGGAGGACACCGGAGTCACTCTGCACAGCGCCACCAGCGCCCTACCGGCGCCGTCCGTCGTCCGTCTGACCCGCTTCGTCCGGGTCCCGTTCTGCGGGCCCGTCCCGCTCACCCGCCGGGCGCTGTTCGCCCGCGACCACGGCCGCTGCGTCTACTGCGGGGCCGCCGCCACCAGCGTCGACCACGTCATCCCGCGCAGCCGGGGCGGCCAGCACCGGTGGGACAACGTGGTGGCGGCCTGCCGCCGCTGCAACCACACCAAGGCCGACCGCCACCTGACCGAACTCGGCTGGCGGATGAAACGCCCGCCCGCACCGCCCAGCGGCCTCGCCTGGCGGATCATCGGCACCGGGATCAAGGACCCGCGCTGGCGGCCCTACCTGGAACCGTACGGCGGCGGCGACCAGCTGCGCGCCCCGCAGTGGGGCGAGTACGAGCACCACGACCATACCGAGCCGACCCACTCCGTCCCGATCGGCCGGGCGCACGCCGCCCACCCCGCCCCCGTCCGCCGCGGCGAGCAGCCCGAACCGCTCTCCGCCTGACCGAAGCGACACAAAGGGCCCGCCCGTCACACCGTCGGTACGCGCCTCATGGGCCGCCGCGCCCCCCGCGAAGGGGAGCCCGGCGGCCCGCCGCATTTTGGGGAGCCGACGGGTCCGGCTACCGCTACGGCTTCGTCACCGGAGGCGCGACCGGGGCGACCGGCGCGACCGGCGCGACCGGCGCCCCGGATGCCCCCGGCTGGCCGGGCTGCCCCGGCTGGTTGGCCGGCGGCTGCGTCGGCGCGGCCGGAGTCGTGACGGCGTACAGCTCGATGCCGTACAGCGAGTAGCCGAACTTGGTTGCCCGCGCCACGCCCTGCATCCGGACGTACCGGACGCCCGGCGCGTCGAAGCGCACCGTCTCGTCGCCGCCCTTGCCGTTGTCCACCGTCGCCGCGTCCGTCCAGCTGCTGCCGTCCGCCGAGACCTGGATCTTGTACGAGGAGGCGTACGCGGACTGCCAGTGCAGCACCGCCGAGCCCAGGTGGGCCGTCTGCGGCAGCGCGAGCTGCACCCAGGCGTCGTCCTTGGCCGGCGAGGACCAGCGGGTCTTCGGGTCCCCGTCGGTGACCGCCGAGGCCGGGAAGTTCGGCGTCTCGTCGCCCGAGGAGCTGGCCTGCGCGCCGAGCGCCAGGTCCGGCCCGCCGGTCGGCGGCACCACGTGCACCTGCAGCACCTGCTTCACGGTGGTGCCGCCCGCCACGAACGACACCGGCACCTGGTACGTCCCGGCGGGCGTCCCCGGCGCGGCGGCGACCAGCAGCGGCACGCCCACCCGGCCGCCGCGCGGCACGGTCACCGCCCCGGACGGGGTCACGGTCAGGCCCTTGGCGGCGGCCGGCACCTCGGTGCGCAGCTCGCCGGTGGTGCCCTCGGGGCGCCCGGCCTCGACGGTGGCCTGGGTCTTGGCGGGCGAGGCGGCGCCGATGACCACGTCCAGGGCCGGGTCGGTGAGGCTCAGCCGGGCCGCCGGGGCGTCCGCGTACCAGGGGATGACCTGGTTGACCACCGGCGGGTCGCCGCCGGGCTTCCAGGTCAGCCGGAACGCGTCGGCGAGCTGCCCGCCGGCCGGCAGCTCGTTGTAGCCGGGCTGCACGGTGCCGATGTCCACCCAGCTGCCGTCGGAGCGGCGCACCGCGACGGTGGCGGTGGCGTGCACGGTCGGGTCGGTCAGCACGGTGAGCCGGTCCAGCGGACGGGCGCTGCCGAGCTCGACGGTGAGCGGCTCGTCCAGCGCGGTGGGCGGCGCGGCGGCGCGGTACGCGGTGTCCGGGTTGCCGTCCAGGACGGCCGCGGCCGAGGAGCCGGGCAGCGCGGCCGGCCCGCCGGAGACGCTGGCCGGGGACTCGTCCGGGGCGGTGACGGTGAACTCGCGCACCGCGACGGCGGTCTTCTGCGCGGCGGTGGCCCGCAGCCGTACGGCCCGCACCACGGTGCCGGCCGGCAGCTGGGCGCTGACCGTCTTCTGGTTCTTCACCACGGCGAGTTGCTGCCAGCCGCCCTCGCCGGTGGAGTACTCCAGCACGCCGTCGCGGATGTAGTCGTCCACGGCGTTCTGCGCGTCCGGTCCGTCGCCCCAGCCGCCCATCAGCACGGTGACGCCGCTGATCGGCCGGCCCGCGCCGAGGTCGACGCCGACCGAGTCGCCGGGCTGCGGGGGAGCGGAGCTCCAGTAGAAGGTGTCGGCCTGGCCGTCGGTCATCAGCGCGGGCATGTGGTCGTGCGCGGTGCCCATGCTGGTGGTCGGGGTGACCCCGCCGCTGACCACGCCGGACCAGTTGTCGGCGGCGCGCACGGCGCGGTCCAGGAACGGGCCGAGCACACCCGCGCCGATCGTCGCCGGGGCCTGGGCGAGCTGCGCGCGCAGCCGGTTGAGCTGCACCCGGGCCTTCCAGGCCGCCGCGCCGTCGCCGCCGTGCTGGGCCAGCAGCATGTCCAGCGCGGCCTGCCCGGCCTGCCCGTAGTCGCGCAGCGGGCCCAGCCAGGGGCCGGCCTCGGCGGCCAGCTGGGCGGTGGCCTGGGTGCCGGCGAGGGTCTCCTGGGCGCCCGCCATCGCGGTGAAGGCGTTCCGCAGCGGGGCCGCCGCCGCGATCAGCTTGGTCAGGTCCGGGGCCGCGCCGGAGGTGGGTTCGGCATTGGCCCAGAACTGGTCCAGCAGCGGTTGCAGGTAGCCGGACTCCTGCTTGGCCAGCGGGGAGGAGGTGCTGTTGCCGGCCAGCGCGGTGACGGCGGACAGCGCCGACCCGGCGGGCGTGGCGGCGGCGCCGGTCGGCCCGGCCAGCGAGCGCACCGCGGCCTGCCAGGACTGGTCGGGCTGGTAGCCGGTCGGGTTCCAGGCGAAGTCGCCGGCCGTGGCGAGGGCTATCCGGGAGGCCACCGGCTGCTGCATCGCGCCGGTCAGCAGCACCGCGGAGCGGGTCGCCACCTCCGGCTCGCGGCCGGTGTAGGCGCCGAGGAAGAGCCGGTCCGGGCTGGCGTCGTTGACCGGGTAGTTGTCCATGGTGACCAGCGGGTGCCCGTACAGGCTGCCGGTGTCCGAGGTCTGGGCGCCGGTGATCTTCTCCGGGATCACCCCGCCGCCGCTCCAGGCCACCTGCACGCCGGTCGGCAGCGCGTCGGCCAGCGCCTTGCGGTACGGCGTGGGGCCCTGCTTGTGGTACTCGGTCGGGACGACGGACAGCGGTGCCAGGCCCGGGTTCTTCGCGATCAGCCGGTCCTGCACCTTCTTGACCAGCGCGGCCTGGGCCTTGGCGGCGGCGGCCGGACCGGTGCCGTACTCGTCGCGGTCGTCGCCGCAGTGCCACTCGTCGTAGCTGACGTCCAGGAACTGCAGCTGGAACGCGGTGAAGCCGAGCTTGCGCAGCCCGTCCAGCTTCCTGACCAGCGCGTCGACGTCGTCGTCCGAGCTGAAGCAGAGGGACTGCCCCGGGTCGATCGCGTAGCCGAGGGTGACGTGGTTCTGCCGGGCCCGGTCGCCGAGCGCGCGCAGGTCGGACTGCTGGTCGGCGGGGTAGGCGTCGCGCCAGCGGCTGAGCCGGAACGGGTCGTCACCCGGGGCGTAGAGGTAGAAGTTCTGCTTGGAGCGGCCCAGGAAGTCCACCTGGTCGAGCCGCTGCTGGGCGGTCCACGGGGTGCCGTAGAACGCCTCCGCGGTGCCGCGCACCGCCGCGCCGCTCGGCCAGTCCCGCAGCGTGATCCCGGGCAGCCCGAGCCCGGCCGCGCCCGGCCCCTGGCCCTGCCCGGCCGGTACGGCGGCGAGCAGCTGGCGCAGGCTCTGCGCGGCGTAGAAGGTGCCGGCCGCGTCCGCGCCCGCCAGAACCACCGCGCCGTACGTCCCGCCGCCCTGGGCCGGCAGCTGACCGGCCGCCAGCACGTAGCCGCCGGTCGGCATGCCCGCGGTGGAGGGCGCGGTGCCGTCCTTGCCGGCGGCCGCGGCGGTCAGCTGGCGCAGGGTCCGGTCCACCTCGCCCTCGGCGTCCTCGGCGGGACCGCCGATGTACACCACCAGCGAGCCGGCGGCCGGCGTCCCGCCGTCCGCCTGCGGGGTCACGTCGGTGGCCCCGGCGATGGTCAACACCTCGCGGACGGCGTCCACCGCGCCCCGGTCGGCCTTGGGCGCGGTCACCAGCGTCACGGCGGCCGGCACGGTGACCGGCTTGCCCGCCACGGTCTGTTCCTGCGGGTGCGGGAACACCTGCGGGTTGGTCACGCTGCCCAGCGGCGTCTGCGGCGCGGTGCTCACCACGTCCGTTCCGGGCGTCGCCGCGTACGCGGTCGACGGCAGCGGCCCGGCCAGCAGCCCGCCGACCACCGCCGCGGTCACCACCCCGGCCGCGATCTGCATCGCCCGCCGCCCCGGCCGCCCGGCCGCACGCTCCGCCCGCACCGATGCCAACAGCGGCTCCGTCCCCTTCAGATCGGCGATCACCCGGTCCGCGGTCTTCGGCGCCAGCTGACGGCACGTCCGCGCCGTCGCCCGGCGGGCCGCCAACGCCGCCGGATGGTGCAGCACCTCGCGCAGCGCCGGAGTCTGCTCCAACTGCTGCCGCAGCCGCCGCCCGGCCACCACGGACACACGGGCTTGCACAGGGGCCTCCTCGCCAGGCCTGGACCACAATGCGAGCAACCCCACCAGCTACCCAACCCGGTGTCAACGTCACCGACGGCTATGCCGACTTTGCGATGAAATCTCCCATTTTTCTGACCATCCGTCACCTTTCGCGTCGGCGGCCCCGCCGATCGGCTCCGCGCCCCCGTGTCGCGCTGGGTGATCGAGGCGTCACCCGGGTAGGACTTGGGAGTCCTGACCGGGCGTTGCCGAGACATCGCAGGAGCCGCGAGTGGCCGCTTACCACGACAGTGACGGAGCCGACGGACTGAAGGTCCCATCGCAGGACGCGCCGCCGCCACCCGCCGAACTGCTGGCGCTGGCGCAGGCGTACGGGGTGGACGCCCGGTACCCGGGGCCGGGCGGGCAGGCGGTGGGGGCACGGACGCTGGTGGCGGTGCTGGGGGCGCTGGGGGTGGCGGCGGGGTCGCCGGAGGAGGTGCGGGAGGCGCTGGAGCGTCACCGGGCCGAGCAGCAGGCCCGGTTGCTGCCGCCCTGCGTGGTGGTCCGGCAGGGGCGGCGCACCGCGCTGGACGTGCCGGTCGACGCCCGGCTGCACATCGAGCTGGAGGACGGCGGCAGTTGGGAGCTGCCGCGCGGCCACTCGCACTGGCTGCCCGCCGACCTCCCGCTCGGGCGGCACACCCTCCGAGCGGAGAGCAACAACAAGAACGAACACGCACCGCTCATCGTCGCCCCCGAGAAGCTCCCCCAACTCCCCGGCCGCAGCTGGGGGTTCCTCGCCCAGCTGTACTCCGTCCTGTCCGACCGCTCCTGGGGCATGGGCGACCTCGGCGACCTCGCCGAACTGGCCGAGTGGGCGGGCGCCGGCCTCGGCGCGGGCTTCGTGCAGATCAACCCGCTGCACCAGGCCCTCCCCGCGACGCCCGGCACGCCCTCCGATCCGTCCCCGTACCGCCCCTCCTCCCGTCGCTTCGCCGACCCGGTGCACCTGCGGATCGAGGCCGTCCCCGAGTACGCCTACCTCGACGCCGAACAGCGCCGGCAGGCCGACGACCTCGTCCGCCGGGCGGCCCGCCTGCGCGACGAGGTCCTCGCCCACGACGGCCTGGTCGACCGGGACGCCGTCTGGGCGCTCAAGCGCGAGGCCCTGGAACTCCTCCACGAGGTCCCGCGCGGCCCCGGCCGCCAGGCGGCGTACGAGGCGTTCCTGCGGCGCGAGGGCGAGTGGCTGCGCCGGAACGCGCTCTGGAACGCCCTGGCCGAGGCCCACGGCGCCGACTGGCACCACTGGCCGAAGGACTTGCGTCACCCGAACGGCCCACAGATCGAGCGGGCGGCGAAAGAACTCGAAACACAGGTCGAGTTCCACCGCTGGCTCGCCTGGCAGGTCGACCAGCAGCTCGCCCACGCCCAGGGCACCGCCCGAGAGGCCGGCATGCCGGTCGGCCTGATCCACGACCTGGCCGTCGGTGTCCACCCGGACGGCGCCGACGCCTGGGCGCTCCAGGACGTGCTGGCCGGCGGCATCTCGGTCGGCGCCCCGCCGGACGCCTTCAACGCCCACGGCCAGGACTGGGGCCTGCCACCCTGGCGCCCGGACGCCCTGGCCGCAGCCGGCTACGCCCCGTACGCGGAACTCCTGCGGGCGGCCACCCGCCACGCGGGCGCCCTGCGGATCGACCACGTGATGGGCCTCTTCCGCCTCTGGTGGGTCCCGAACGGCCACCCTCCCACCGAGGGCGCCTACGTCCGCTACGACGCCGAGGCGATGCTCGGCGTGCTCGCCCTGGAGGCCCACCGGGCCGGCACGGCGGTGATCGGCGAGGACCTGGGCACGGTCGAGCCGGGCGTACGGGAGGAGCTGGCGGCCCGGGGCATCCTCGGCACCTCCGTGCTCTGGTTCGAACGGGACTGGCAGGCCGGCGGCGGCATCCTGCCCCCCGACCGCTGGCGCCCCGGCTGCCTGGCCACCCTCACCACCCACGACCTGCCGAGCACCGCCGCCCGCCTCTCCGGAGAGCACGTCGAGCTGCGGCACCGGCTCGGCCTACTGGCCCGCCCACTCCCCGAGGAGCAGCAGGAGGCGGCCGCCGAGCTGGCCGACTGGCGGGCCGAACTGACGGCTCTCGGGCTGCTCACCCCGGGCGAGGAGCTGTCGATGCCGGTGCTCTACCGCTTCCTCCGCTCCACCCCGGCGGAGCTGGTCGGCGTCTGGCTGCCGGACCTGGTCGGAGACCCGCGCCCGCAGAACCTGCCCGGCACGTGGGACCAGTACCCGAACTGGCGCCTCCCGGTCGCCGACGGCGCGGGCGATCCGGTCACCCTCGACCGCCTCGCCGCCACCCCCACCGCCCGCCTCCTCGCCCACCTCCTGGCCCCGCCGCACCCCCGGAACCGGTAACCGGAACGGCGGGCGCCACCCCGACGCGCGCCCTCCCGTAAGCGGCGGGTAAGTTGGAAACGTGGACAAGAGGAACGCTTTGCGAGCCGGCGCGGTCTCCGCAACGGTCACGCTGATGATGCTGCTGTCGTCGCCCGCCATGGCCCTCACCAGGGACGACGGTGACGACCCGGGTGCCGGCCTGAGCGTCGGCCAGACCATCGGCCTGTACGTGCTGATCCCGCTCGCCGCGTTCGCGATCATCGCGGGCCTGGCGGCCATGCCGTACGGCAAGAAGAAGAAGTAGCCGCGCCGCGTCCGCCAAGGACCCGCACGCACAGTCCACCGAGGACCCGCACGACCCCGAAGGGGCGCCGGACGACCAGTCGTCCGGCGCCCCTTCGGGCATTCAGGGTTCAGGCATTCGGAGCCCGGTCAACGAAGGGTCAGCGGCCCCCGGCCGCCTTGTCGACCGCCTGGGCCTTGAGCGCGCGCTCGATCCCGGCCCGGGCCTCGACCACCTGGCGCCGCAGCGCCGGCGCCGGCTCCGCCGAGGCCAGCCAGGCGTCCGTCGCGTCCAACGTCGCCTGGGACACCTGCAGCGCCGGGTACAGCCCGACGATGATCTGCTGCGAGATCTCGTGGCTGCGGGTCTCCCAGATGCCCTTCACCGCGGCGAAGTACTTCTCCGCGTACGGCGCCAGCAGCTCCCGCTGGTCCGACTGCTGGAAGCCGGCGATCACGGCCTCCTGCACATAGTTGGTCAGCTTGTCGGACTCCACCACCGAGGCCCAGGCCTGCGCCTTCGCCTCCGCGGTGGGGCGGGAGGCGCGGCAGGTGGCCGCGTGCTCCTGGCCCGCCGCGGTGTTGTCGCGCTCCAGCTCCGCCACGACGGCGGCCTCGTCGGCGCGGCCGGTGGCGGACAGCCGGGTCAGCAGCGTCCAGCGCAGCTCGGTGTCCACCGCCAGGCCCTTGATCTCCATCGAGCCGTCCAGCAGCCCGGCCAGCAGGTCCAGCTGACCGTCCGTGCGGGCGACCGCGGCGAGGGTGCGGGCCCAGGCCAGCTGGTGGTCGCTGCCGGGCTCGGTGGCGCGCAGGTGCTCCTCGGCGGCGGCGGCCCAGCGGGCGAGGCCCTGCTCGCGCCAGTCCGGGTCGGCGTAGGCGTCCAGGGCCAGCTTGACCTGGCGCTGCACCGACTGCACGACGCCGATGTCGGTCTCCCGCCCGATGCCGGACAGCGCCAGCGACAGGTAGTCGCGGGCGGCCAGCTCGCCGTCGCGGGTCATGTCCCAGGCGGAGGCCCAGCACAGCGCGCGCGGCAGCGAGTCGGTGAAGCCGCCGAGGTTCTCGGTGACGACGGCCAGCGAGTCCTCGTCCAGCCGGATCTTGGCGTACGTCAGGTCGTCGTCGTTCAGCAGCACGACGGCCGGCCGGTGTCGCCCGACCAGCTCCGGCACCTCGGTGCGCGCGCCGTCGAGGTCCAGCTCGATCCGGTCCGTCCGCACCAGCGAGCCGTCGACCAGCTCGTACAGGCCGATCGCGATCCGGTGCGGCCGCAGCACGGCCTCGCCCTTGGCGCCGGCCGGCAGCGCCGGGGCCTCCTGCAGCACCGTGAAGGACTCGATCTCACCGTCCGTGTTCAACACGACGGACGGCCGCAGCACGTTGATGCCCGCGGTCTCCAGCCACGCCTTGGACCAGGCCTTCAGGTCCCGCCCGCTGGCCTCCTCCAGCGCCCCGAGCAGGTCGCTCAGCCGCGTGTTGCCCCAGGCGTGGCGCTTGAAGTACGCCTGCACGCCCTGGAAGAAGGCGTCCTGGCCGACGTACGCCACCAGCTGCTTGAGCACCGAGGCGCCCTTGGCGTAGGTGATGCCGTCGAAGTTGACCTGGACGTCCTCCAGGTCGTTGATGTCCGCCATGATCGGGTGGGTGGACGGCAGTTGGTCCTGCCGGTAGGCCCAGGTCTTCATCTGGTTGGCGAACGTGGTCCAGGAGTGCGGCCACTTGGAGCCGGGGGCCTCGGCCTGGCAGACGGCCTCGGCGAAGGTCGCGAAGGACTCGTTGAGCCAGAGGTCGTTCCACCACTCCATGGTGACGAGGTCGCCGAACCACATGTGGGCGAGCTCGTGCAGGATCGTCGCGGCCCGCGCCTCGTAGGCGGCGTCGGTGACCTTGGAGCGGAACACGTACTGGTCGCGCAGGGTGACGGCGCCCGCGTTCTCCATCGCGCCGGCGTTGAACTCCGGGACGAAGAGCTGGTCGTACTTGGCGAACGGGTACGGGTAGTCGAACTTCTCCTGGAAGTAGTCGAAGCCCTGCTTGGTGACCGCGAAGATCGCCTCGGCGTCCAGGTACTCGCGCATCGAGGGCCGGCAGTAGACGCCCAGCGGCACGCGCTGCTCGCCCTTCTCGTAGGCGTCGAAGACGCCCACGTACGGGCCCGCGACGAGCGCGGTGATGTAGCTGGAGATCCGGCCGGTGGGCTCGAACTTCCAGACCTGGGTGGCGCCTTCGCCGACCGGCTCGGGGGTGGGCGAGTTGGAGACCACGACCCAGCCGGTGGGGGCGGTCACGGTGAAGGCGAACGTGGCCTTCAGGTCCGGCTGTTCGAAGTTCGCGAAGACCCGCCGGGCGTCCGGCACCTCGAACTGGGTGTACAGGTAGGTCTCGTTGTCGACCGGGTCGACGAACCGGTGCAGACCCTCACCGGTGTTGCTGTAGGCGCAGTTGGCGACCACCCGCAGCTCGTTCTCGGCGGCCAGGCCGGGCAGCGGGATGCGGCTGTCGGCGAAGCTCGCCGGGTCGAGCGGGGTGCCGTTGAGGGTGATCTCCTCGACGCTCGGGGCGACGAGGTCGATGAAGCTGTCGGCGCCGGGGGTCGTGGCGGTGAACCGGACCACGGTCGTGGACCGGAAGGTGCCGCCCTCGCGGGCCGAGCCGAGGTCGAGCTCGATGTCGTACGCGTCCACCCGGATGAGGTCGGCCCGGGTGCGGGCCTCCTCGCGGGTCAGGTTGGTGCCGGGCACTCGCTGCACTCCTTCGTCAGGCTGATGGACCGAATCCTCGCATGCCCGAGGGGTGCCCCGACCGGATAAACCGAAGGCGGGGCGGCCCCGGGACCATCGGCCCGGACCCGCCCCGCCCTTGCTGGGGACGTCAGTCTCCCGACGTCACTTCGACCACTTCGTCAGCGGCGGCGCGTAGCCGCTGTTGCGACGGTAGGCGATCACCTGGCTGTTGTCGTCGGGAATGAAGTACTGGACCATGCTCATCCCGATGTCCAGGCCGTTCGGCATCGACATGGTGCCGATGTCGCTCATCGAGCCGTCGTTCGGCGACAGCGCGACCAGCTTGGCCGGCTTGTCGTAGCCCTGGCCGACGATGGCCCGGACCTTGCCCTCCTTGGTGGTGCCGGGGACCAGCCGCATGTCGTCGCTGGACGACGGGGCGCTGACGGCCCAGAGGCGCTTGCCGGTGCCCAGGTCGTACGCGTTGATGCCCGACTTGCCGCCGTCGATCTGGACGTACAGCGTCTTGCCGACGACCACGTTGTTGCTGACGGGGTCGGACTGGCCGGACAGGCGCAGGCTGTCCGAGCCGGCCTCCTTGGTCGACATCGGGTTTCCGGGCTTGTAGCTGTCGTCGAACGGCAGGATGTAGTCGCCGTTCGTGCCGCCGGACATCAGGACCACCAGCGGCTGGGTGCTGATGACCGCGTCGATGCGCTCGATCTGGCCGTTGAGCGGGATCGCCTGGCTGACGGGATTGCCCGTCTCGGCGTTGACGACCTGCAGCACCGACTTCTGGAGGCCGGTGTCGTAGCAGCGGTCGCTGGCCGCGATCACGGAACCGGCCGCGGCGCCGTACACGCTGCAGTCCTTGCCGCGCCCCTTGAACTGCCAGACGGACTGTCCGTTGTCGATGTTCAGCGCGCCGAGGGAACCGACGGCGACCACCTTGTCGGTGACGCTCAGGGCCGGGTTGGACAGCTTGTCCGGGGTGGCCTTGACGCTCCAGAGCAGCTTGCCCTGGGCGATGTCGACGGCACCGATGGTGGAGCAGTCGTAGTCACCGGTGTTGAAGGAGACCGCGATGATGTTCTTGGCGTTGCGCGAGCGGGAGGCGGTGCACAGCTCCTTGCTGCCGGACGGCACCGGGACGTTCCAGGCCTGCTTGCCGTCCGCCAGGTTGTACGCCCGGATGCCGGTGGTGTCCGCGCGCACGGCGAACGAGTCGGAGCCCGAGGTGGAACCCCAGACACCGAGCAGCTGCGAGGACGAGTCCGCGTTGGGGTCCTTGTCGGTGTTCCAGGCGATCTTGTACGTGGCGTTGGACGAGTCGGGCGTGGTGCTGCCGGTCGTCCCGCGGGTTCCGCCGGCGGAGGTGCTGGTACTGGTGCCGCCCGAGTCGGCCACGGGGCCCGGGTTCGGGTTGGGCTTGGGGCTCGGCTGGAGCAGGACGACCAGTCCGATCACGATGGCGATCGCCAGCACGCCGCCGATGATCCCGCCCCACAGCATCACGGGGTTGCGCTGCTTGGGAGCTGCGGGCACCGGCACACCCGGGTAGGTGTACCCGGCCTGCTGCTGGTAGTCGTACCCGTAGCCCTGGGAGGCGTCCGGCGTGGCGTAACCGCCCCCGGGCACCGGGTCGTACGGGCCGATCGGCGCACCGGGAGGCGGCGTCTGCGTGGGGAACCCGCCGACCGCGGTCGGCGCGTACGCCGCGTAGTCGGCACCGCCCATCGGCGGCTGCGCCGGCGGTGCGGGCGGCTGGGCCGGCGGCGGCGGGCCGACGGGCGCGGCCTGACCCGGGATCGCCGAGCCGTCGAGCTGTGTCATCTGGTCCGCGACGGCGGCAGGATCCACGCCGCCTGCCGGGCGCCCGAACGAAACGCCCCGGTTTTCCTGCGGGCCGCTGCCGGCTGCGTCGCCCGCACCCGGCGTAGGGTGATCCCCTGCCATCTGATTCCCCGTCATGTCTGGAAGCGTCCCCCTGCCGGTACCGTCCACGGTCCGGTGGGACGGGTGAGATTCGGCACCATGGTAGTGGCGGGTGGTTTTCGGTCGTTGCCAGGACCACCCACCCCGGCCCCAGGGCCCCCTGACCGCGCAACACTTTCACCGCCCCAGCACCCCGCCCCCACCTCCCGAGCCGACCCAGGCAGTCGGGGCGCGCAGGGCAAAGCCCGCGTGCCCCCGGCCCTTCCCCCTCGTGGGCGCGCGGGCTCCGCCTCGTCCACCTCCCCCACCTCCCCCCACCACCACCCCCCACCACCCGACCAGGCGAGAGGGACGTGCTGCGGGAGGGGCGGTGGAGGGGGTGGCCCGGAGAGGGGCGTTGCGGGTGATTTTCAGACTGCCAACGGCGCCCAACACCCCACCCACAGAGTC
>NZ_JBSFGK010000104.1:0-25054 GCF_053596495.1 Kitasatospora sp. NPDC001683 | reverse complement strand
CCCCGACGCCGCCCGCCGGCCCGCCTACTCGACCTGGTACTCGATGCACCAGGACGTCACCCCCGAGCGCGTCGAGGCCCAGGCCGCGCTCGGCACCCGGACCTTGAGCCCAGGCAGCAGGTCGATCCGCCGGACGGGCAGGCCCGCACCGCCGTCCAAGCGCCGCAGCAGCAGCTCCGCGGCGGCTGTGCCGACCGCGCGCTTGGGCGGCGCGACAGCCGTCAGCGCGGGGGCCGCGAGGGCGGCGTAGACGTCGTCGTAGGAGATCAGCGCGAGGTCGTCAGGGACCTTCAGGCCGCGGGCACGCAGCAGCGGGGGCAGCTGGATGGCGGCGTGGTCGTTGTGGACGAGCGCGGCCCGAACGCCTGCGATGGCGCCTTCGGCAATCCGGTCGGCCAGTTCCTCGACACCGCCGGGACCGGCGCCGTGACCCGGGGAGTCCAGGTCGATGGGCGGCTGCGGCTCCAGGCCGAGCAGCCGCACGGCCTGCGCATAGCCCACCCGGACCTGGTGGGACGTCGAGGTGTCGTTGCGGGCGGAGAGCGTCACGGAGCGGTGGCCGAGCGAGGCGAGGTGCCGCAGGGCGAGCATGACGCCATGACGATGGTCGGAGCCGACTGCGTCCAGTACGGCACCGGGGCCACCCGGAGCTGCCCGGCGCTCGACCAGCACGGCGGGCACCGGCAGTCGGTCGAGCCAGCCGAAGTCCTCGTCCCGGCCCTCGGGGCCCCAGTTGGGCGTCAGCATCAGCCCCTCGACGGCCGACTCCAGCAACCGCTCGACCTGGGCCCGGTCGTCCCGGGCCTGATACGGGGCTATGCCGAGCACCAGTCGCGCGCCCGCGGCCGCGGCCGCGGCGCGGGCACCGGCGATCACCTCGTCGAAGTAGGAGCCGATGGTGGGCACCAGCATCCCGATCACCCGTTCCCGGCTGTCGGAAGTGGCTGTTGTGGCCTCCAGGGGAAGCGAGACCGCTCCGTGCGACCGGCACAGCACCCCATCGCGGGCGAGTGCGCCGATGTCACGGCGCAGGGTCACCGCGGGGATGCCGAGGCGCCGGGCGAGATCCACGACGCGGACCGTACCGAGTTCCCGTACGGCATTGGTGATCCACGCACGCCGGATCTCCGCCGAGATGGCCACGTTCCCCCTCCCCTGGCGTCCGATGCCGGACTGTGCGGATCCACACAGATCAAGTTCTATCATTCGATCGCATGTGGATCAAAGGGTCTGTAGGGGATGCATCCTGATCGCGGAGAAGATCGGAGCTGCGCTGGAAGCCGCACCCGTGGCGACGATCGAAACCGGTGCCCGGCACGACGTCGCCTTCAGTTGCCTTCCCGACCGGTGGGGGGCACATCGGCGGTCGAATGCCCTTCGGACCTCACCCGCCCAATCATGTGCCAATCATGTGCTACCGGCATGTTGCCCAGGGCTTCTGCCGATCCTAGGTTTCTGCGCATCGGATGGACCGGTGGGAATCGGTCCCGATTCCGCGGTCTGTCGAGGGCCCCCACGCCGGCGTTTCCCGTCTGTCGACATCCGCAGCAGCACGCCATCGCCTCCGCCGATCAGACTCCCCCGCCCCCAGGAAGATGACGCACATGATGATATTTGGAACTGCGCGGCGGTCACGGGCCGCGCTCGCGGCACTGGTGCCGCTGACTCTGGCGGTCGCCACACTCGGCGCCGGGGTCGCGCCGCCCGCTCGCGCGGCGACACCGACGTACACGATCACGACCGGGACGACCGGCACCTACGCCTATGCCGACGACACACCGGCCTACCCCTTCATCGACAGCGACGGGAAGTTCTACTTCCAGTCCTCGCACTCGCTGTACGGGGGCAGCCAGGGGCGCGCCTGGCAGTTCTGGACCGGGACGGACATCGACACCGGCGTCACCAAGGCCGCGGTCTCCTCGGCCCCCGACAACGCCGGCACCACGGTGCGCTGCAACAACAGCCCGACCGGCCTGATGGCCACCTACGACCCCAAGGGCTCCCAGACCTCGGGGTACGCCGAGCGCAACTACTGCGACCTGATCGGCGTGTGGGTCGACCCCGACACCGGCACCTGGTACGGGGCCGTGCACAACGAGTTCACCCCGTCGCCGTTCCGCGACGGACTGCACTACGACTCGATCGACTACGCGCAGTCCAGCGACCACGGCGCCACCTGGACGATCACGGACCACATCATCACCTCGCCGTTCACCACCTGGCGCGAGAACGACCAGCTGTGGACGTCGGCCTTCGACGGCACCGTCCAGGTGGGCAGCGGCCAGTGTCTGGACATCACCGGCGGCGGCACGACCGCCGGCACCGCGGTCGGCAAGTACGCCTGCACGGGCAACACCAACCAGGAGTGGACCGCTGCCGGCAACACCCTGGTCAATCCGGCCTCGGGGCTGTGCCTGACCGCCTCCGACACCACCGCTGGTGCCACCTTCACGATCGAGACCTGCGACACCGCCAGTTCGGCGACGCAGGACTTCACCGCGCCGGACACTGGGGCGACCGGACAGCTCCAACTGGCCGGGGCGACCCCCGCCGTCTGTGTCGACGCCTACACCACGGTGCAGTTGGCCGCCTGCAACGACCCGACCAAGGACGGGCGCGCCCAGTTCCCGAACCAGACCTACTACTACGGTGACGGCGACCCGAAGCTGTTCGTCGACAACGCCTCCGGGTACTTCTACCTGTACTACGACACGCAGATCCTGAACCAGGCCGGCGGCGGCCGGGTCGACTTCGGACACGTCGCGCGGGCCCCGATCTCAGGCAAGATGGCGCCGTCGTCGTGGAAGAAGTGGTACAACGGCACCTGGACGGAGCCCGGCACCGGCGGCAAGGAAGCCGACCTGATCCCCTCCGACGGGACCACCCCCGGCTACCTGGACGACGCCTACAACCCGAACAACACCGGAACCACCGCACAGCAGCTGAGCGCCGGCCAGCTGCCCAGCGCCCCGCCGCTGGCCTGGCTGGACGTCGCCTACGACGCCTACCTGGGCAAGTACATCAGCATGGCCCGGCCCGAGAACCCCACCACGTCCAGCCCGCTGCACATCTACGCCACCTCCGACCTGTCCACGCAGAAGTGGGTGGACATCGGCTCGGTCACCAACCCCAGCGGCGGCGCCTGGTACCGCTCGCTGCTGGACGGGACAAGCAAGACCGCCAACTACCTGGTGGGCAAGACGTTCCGCAACTACTGCATGTACAACTGCACCTCGACGAGCGGCACCGAGTGGGTCAGCACCACGATCGACACCGCGTCGACCAATCTGCCCGTCCCGCCGGTCAGCCCCGGCAGCGCCTACCAGATCGCCGCCGGCGACGGCCAGTACCTGGCCCAGTCCGGGACCGGCCTGACCTCCACGGCCACCAGCAGCACCTCCGCGTCGCAGGCCTGGAAGTTCACCCCGACCGGCGACGGGTTCTTCACCATCGCCAACGCCGCCTCCAGCCAGAACATCGGCGTGAACGACACCGCCAACTCCGGACGGGCCTGGGGCGCCCCGCTCAGTCTGGGCACGGGCACCAGCGTCGGCTGGCAGTGGTTCCTGCAGACGGTCAACGACGCAAGCCTGCCGGCCGGCAGCTACCGGCTGGTCAACCGCTACAGCGGCCAGGCGCTCAGCCTGACCTCCGGCACAAGCGGCGTCGCCACCGCACCCCAGCGCGGCTGGGCCAACACCGGAACCTCCGGCGACACCCACGCGGTCAACGCCCAGACGCTCACCTTCCCGTCCGGCTCCGCGAACGTGATCACGGTGACCAACCCCGGCACCCAGCAGTCGACGCCGAACACCGCGATCACCCCGCTGCAGGTCGCCGCCACCGACTCGGCCGGCGGCCAGACCCTCACCTACTCCGCCACCGGCCTGCCGACGGGCCTGTCGATCAGCGGCACCGGCTCCATCAGCGGCACGCCGACCACGAACGGCAGCTCCACGGTGACCGTCACCGCGACCGACACCACCGGCGCGACCGGAACGACGACGTTCACCTGGACCGTCGGGTCGCCCAACCTCATCCCCGCCGGGAACTTCGAATCCGGCAACCTGTCCGGCTGGACCGTCCACAACGCCACCGTCGTCACCGACCCCGCGGCCCACAGCCCCACCCACGACCTGCAACTGAAGTCGCCGGCCGGTGACTACGCGACCATGGAGTACACGGTCACCGGACTGTCGCCGAACACCACCTACACCTACTCCGGCTGGGTCCGCGCCGATTCCGGCAGTTCCACCAGCTTCGGCGTGAAGAACTACGGAGGCGCGCAAGTCACCGCCCACACCTCGGCCACAGGCTGGACCCCGGTGTCCGACACCTTCACCACCGGTGCCACCAACACCTCCGCCACGGTCTTCTGCTACCTGCCCTCCGCGTCGGCCACGTCCACCTGCGACGACCTCAGCCTGACCGTCGGTTAGCCACCCCCTGAGGAAGCTCTGGGGCCTGCACTGCTCTGCATGCAGGCCCCAGGCCTTTCTCCCCGTGGGCCGCTGCGGCTGACTCCGCGCCCCTCGGCCCGGTCCGGCCCCCCAGCATGACGCCGCCCCGGCCCGCCGCTGGCTGCGTGCCAGCGCCGAATCCGCTGCCCCCTCAGGAGTTGAGCCTCCCTTGAGCTTCAGTTAACAGTCGTCTTCCAGAGGAAGTGGAGCCCTCATGGCCCGCACCCGAAGATTCACAGCACTGGGCGCCGCCTGCGGCCTGGCGCTGGCCGCAGCCCTGTCCATAGCGCCGCCCGCGCCCGCGGCCCATGCGGCGACCGCCACGACCGCCTGGCAAGCCGGCCAGTTCACGGTCGACACGCCCAACCTCGTCCGTCGCTCGGACGTGGTCCTCGCCGCGCCCAACAGTACCCAGGCACAGTCGATGCCGCTCGGCAACGGAGTGCTGGGCGCTGCCGTCTGGGCCGCCGGTGGCTTCACCGCGCAGCTCAACCGGTCGGACACCCTGCCCGACCGCAAGTCGCCCGGCTGGCTGACCATTCCAGGTCTCGCCAGGCTCACCAGCGCGCCCGACTTCTCCGCCCACCTGGACCTGTACGACGGAACCCTGGTGGAGTCGGGTGGCGGCATGACCGCCACCGTCTACGTCCGCGCCGACAAGGACGAGCTGGTCGTCGACGTCACCGGCGCCGACCCGGCCTCGCCGCAGACCGCGCGACTGGCCCTGTGGTCGGGCCGCTCCCCCCAACCGCTGGCCTCCGGACCGATCGCCACGCTCGGCGAGACCTGGATGGACAACACCGCGGCGGGCGCGAGCAGCGCCACTTTCGGCTCGCTCGGCGCGATCACCGCGGGTGGCCAGAGCGTCAGCGCCAGTGTCGTCGACCCCGAAACCGCCCAGGTGTCCGTCACCCCCAACACCGACGGCACGTTCCAGGTCATCGCCGCCGCCCCGCACTGGACGGGCGGCGACGCACAGGCCACCGCCACCGCCCTGCTCGGGACCGACGCGACCACCGCCTCCTCGACCCTGGAAGCCGCACACCTCGCCTGGTGGCACGACTTCTGGGACGGTGTCGGCCTGGTCAAGTTCTCCTCCGCCGACGGCAGTGCCGACTACCTGGAGAACCTGCGCACCCTGGACCTGTACGACGCCGCAGCCGAAAGCCGGGATACCTACCCCGGCTCGCAGGCCGGGGTGGGCAACCTGTTCTCCGCTTACCAGGACGCCCACCAGTGGGATCCGGCCGACTACTGGCACTGGAACCTGCGGATGCAGGTCCAGGCGAACCTCTCCTCGGGTGCCTTCAGCCTGAACGACCCGTACTTCCGCCTCTACAACGACAACCTGAGCGACATGCAGACCTGGACCCAGGCCCACATGGGAGACCTCCCGGGCACCTGTGTGCCGGAGACCATGCGCTTCAACGGCAACGGCTACCTGCAGTCGTCCACCGGTACTGTGCGCCCGCCCGAGTGCGACGCCACCGCGAGCGCCTTCTACAACACGCGGACCATCTCCACCGGCGCCGAAGTCGGCCTCTGGGTCTGGCAGCAGTACCTGATGACCGGCGACCGCTCCTTCCTCGCGGCCCACTACCAGCTGATGGCCCAGTCCGCCCGCTTCCTGCTCGCCTATGCCACCACCGGCACGGACGGCTACCTGCACACGTATCCCTCCAACGCGCACGAGACCCAGTGGGACGTCCACGACCCGACCACCGACCTCGCGGCCGAGCAGGCACTCTTCCCGGCGACCATCCAGGCCGCCCAACTGCTCGGTCAGGACCCCGATCTCGTCGCGCAGCTGCAGGCCGCGATCCCGCGGATCCGTCCGTTCGCGCGGACGGACGCCACCACCCAAAGCCAGCGGCTCTCCTTGGCTGACGACGCCGCCGGCCAGGACGTCATCGCGCCGTCCTACGACCCGTCGGCCACGAAGATGAACTCGGAGAACATCGGTCTGGAACCGGTGTGGCCCTACAACCTCATCGGCGACTCGGGCGCCCTGTCCGACCTTGCCAAGCGCACCTACACCAACCGCCCCGACAAGCAGGCCAACGACTGGAGCCTGGACCCGCTGCAAGCCGCCCGGCTCGGCCTGGGCAGCGAGGTCTCGAAGACCCTGATCGGGCTCACCGAGAAGTACCAGAAGCAGCCGTCGGGCATGGCCACCTTCGTCGGCAACGAGCCCTACGCCGAACAGCAGGGCGTGGTGGCGGCCGCGTTGAACGAGGCGCTGGTCCAGGACTACGACGGGCTGCTGCGCATCGCGCCCGCCCTTCCGCCGGGTTGGGACGCGGACGGCACGGTGTTCATCCAGGGCGGCAGCAAGGTCTCCGTCCAGGTGCACGGCGGGACGGTGACCACCGTCGGCATCAACGCGGGCTCCACCGGCACCGTCAACCTCCGCAACCCCTGGCCCGGACAGCAGGTCGAGGTGGTGGACGGCGACGACGAGACGACCGTCGTGGTGCCCGCCACCACGAACGCGCAGATCGCCATTCCCACCGTGAGCGGCTCCTCCTACCTGGTGCAGCCGGTCGCCAACCCCGTCAGCGCCCTGACCGTCGCCACGGTCACCGGTGACCCGGCGGTCCAGCCGCGCACGCTGGGACCGGTCACGATCGGCCTGCCCGCCACCAGTGCCCTGGTCAACGCGGCCGCTACGCGCTGCCTCGACGACCCCGGCTCCAGCACCACGGCCGGCACCCAGATCGACATCTGGGACTGCGGCGGCGCCAACCAGAAGTGGACCTACACCGCCAACAAGGAACTGACCGTCTTCGGCATGTGCCTGGATGCCTACGCCGGAGGCACCAGTCCGGGCACCAAGGTCATCCTCTGGCGCTGCAACGGGCAGTCCTACCAGCAGTGGACCCTCGACCCCGACGGCGCCATCCGGGGCGTCCCCTCCGGCCTGTGCCTGGACCTCACCGGCGGCGCCACCGGCAACGGCACCCCGATCCAGCTGGCGACCTGCACCGCCGGCGCGAGCCAGCGCTGGTCCAAAGCTTGACTACCACCCGGCGCGTGGGGAGAAGAACCCACCCCCCACGCGCCGGGTCGTCGACCTCTTCGGCGAGGACCGGGGCGCCGATGCATCGGGGACCCTCGTGTGCTCCGCACGGGTCCCCGACTGCACCTCGAACCATTCCCGAGGGAGCCGCAACGGTAGTGGGTGCCGACGACCTCGACCCGGGGCACCCCGTCGAGGCCCTCCCCCCGAGACCCCCACCCTGGTTCTCGGCCTCATCGAGGACGGCGTCACCCCGTGGGACCCCGTCACCGGCCTCGTGCGCCGCGCCATGCACATCGCCAGCGGCCTCCTGCCCGCCCCGCCGCCCTGCGCGAGCAGCTCGACGAGTTGGAGGAGACCGTCGCCGAGTACACCAACGACGACGAGCCCGACCTCACCAACGTCGCCCTGCGACTCACCCTTTGGTCCCCAAGCGGCCGGCCCGTGAACTCCTCGAAGTCCTCCTCGCTGGCATCCACGCATGCCGACTCCGCCACAACGAGTACGACGGCCTCAACGACGAGGACGACCTCGACGGTGACGCGGAGGATTGGGACGACGAACAGGCCGAAACAGCACCAACGGCGCAGCGGCGAACGCTTCGCCAGCTCGTCCGAGAAGCCGCCGCGGCCATCGCAGTTGGCGCTGGCCAGCCCCATGAGGCGAGCGATCTGGAAACCGTGTGGTGATGGCCGAGGTACCTCGCACGTCGCGGATGGGCCGGCCATCCCGATGAGTCCGTCGGCGCTGCTGGGCGTCCCGAGACGCCCCCTGACGCCACAATGGCCTGCGCTTGACAAGATCAAGTGCAGGCCATTGTGAGAAGTTGTGAGAGGCTCACATCGACACTGTCGCATCGTCAGAGGAAAATAGCCTCTGACCTGCAACGTTATGTCGGGACGACAGGATTTGAACCTGCGCCCTCTTGACCCCCAGCGGTCGAAAGGGCGTCCGATCGGTGTTCACCAGCCCGAATCCCGTAGGTCAGGGCCTACCTCGTCCGCCATGCATGACGCCTGATGACACCTCATGACGCCCAGTCCGTGAGAGGCGCGCGAGAGGCGGCCAACAAGAGGGAGTTCGAGAGTGATTTGCCTCACATGCCCGTGGCAGTCCTCAGAGTGCCTCATTCCGTCCCGCCCCTGGCGCAGCCGGCAGCCGACTCCACTGTCGGGCGTTCGCTTCCGAAGGTGAGCATGACCAGGGCGATGGCGGCGAGCGGAAACCGAAGCCGTGCCTGCCCAACAGTCCCGGCAATCCAGCAGACCGTTCACTCCTGTCGGCAGCCGGTCTCTCGGCAAATCGCCGACCGGGCCAGTTCTGCGCGATCAAGCTGCCCTACCCACCATCCGCACAGCGTCATCACCCTCGCGGCGTGTCGCCAGCGCGTGTCCCGGCCAGTCGATCTCGCCGTGCTCCACGCCCCACCCCGCGCGCTCTGCCGCCACACCCACCACTCCCGCAACCCTGGACGGGCCATCACCATTCAAGCCACTGCTGGACTCCAGCCAACCGCTCCCCGGCACCGTCCTAACCGACGACATCGCCGCGGCAGTACTGTGGCTCGCCAGCGACGCCAGCCGTCTGGTGACCGGGCAGGATCTCGCAGTCGACGGTGGTATGACGGCCGGACGCCCCGCCGCGGCTTCCCGGGCCGAACGGACCCGCATGCGCGACCTTCTCTCCCCCTGACCTTGAGGGAGCGCATCCGACCAACCCCGATCGTCCGTCGCACGCCGCCACCATTGGCACCACGATCTGCCTCGGCCGGGTTGCCGATACCCGCGCGGCTACGGTGATCGGGGCACGCAACGTCTACGTCGAGGACATCGACGCGATCGCGAGCGAACTGGAGAACCTCGAGGTCTGCACCCGCCACTTTCTGTCGGACTACAACGCGACCGAACTGGACGGCGAGATCGCCCTCCACCGGCGCCACACCGGCAACATTACCGCGGCCAGCGAAATCCCGGCGCCCGACAGCTTCAACTACATCCACAGCTCCTGCGCGAAGATGCTGAAGGCGAACGACTTCAGCGTGATTGCGACCGCACGACACCCGCGCGCCAACCTCACCTCCTACCCGGTCATCCGGTACGCCGACCTGAAGGCGATGTCGAGCGAACTCAAGAGCTGCCGGGCCAAGATGAAGACGACGAATACCCGCTCCGGTGCAGGGCTCACCTTGCGGGCGCTGCTCAACTGCTCGTACGCGGCCGTGCACGACGAACTGTGATGCCAGGACGGGAAGTTACGGCCCGGACCCCATGCCGGACCTGGCGGATCCGCCATCCGCCCGCCGCCGGTTCAGCTGGTCAGGAAGGCGTCGAGGAGTTGCTTGAACAGTGCGGGACGGGTCACGAAGGCGAAGTGGGTCCACGCCGGGTGGTTCGGTGAGCCGGACGTTCGGAATCGTGTTCCGGAGGTGAAGGGCGGCGCCGCAGGACACTTCCTGGCCGGCGGTGCTGCTCATCAGGAGTCCAGCCTCTCCCTCAGGGTCATGGCCGCCCTCCACCGCCAGGCCGCGATCCAGGTGGCCGCCCACCTCGAAGGCCGGCTGGAGGGCCTGGTCTTCGGCAGCGCGGACGGATCGCCGCTGCGGCCCCAGTGGGTCCTCGACCAGCTCCGCCAGCGCACCGCCTGTCAACGGCCTTGAAGTTCTGGCTCTGGCGCGAGTTCCGTGAAAGCTGCCCGTGGATCTTGAAAGGCGTGCGCCGCACGACCTTTGCCACCCGCACCGATGCCGACCTGGTCCTGTTCGCTTACATCGACACCCCTCACGGCGACGGCCGGGGCGTTCCCCTGGCTGAACTTCCTCTTCCTGACCCCGCTGGTCCCGGTGGCCACGGTCCTCGCGTGGGCCGTGCCCGCGGCTGCGTGGGCGGCCGGTCCGGCCGGCGGCGTCCCGGGGTGGATGGCCCGGGTGCGGACCGGCCCCGGCGACGGGTGGCGACGGCCACTCATGGTCCCGCCGCTGCGGCGCGTCATGATCCCGGGCCTCGTCGGCGGCGCCGTCGTGACCGCTGCGGTCCTCGGGATCCAGGCGTTCGCGGACGTTGGCGGGCACCGGCTCGGTGACCAGCGGTATGCCGGTGCCATCCGTCAACTGCGAGCGCTTCAGGCCAAGTTTGCCTCGGTCGACCGGGCTCTTGCCGGCGCATTCACCACCTGAGGGGGCTTTGGTGAGGCAGCCGTCGGCACTCAGACGGTCGAGTTCGAGGCCGACCATGCGGTCGTAGGCGGCGAGCGCGAGTTTGTGAAGCTCGGCCATCACGCCGGCCGCGGCCCACTCATCGCGGCGGCGCCGCATGGTGGTGGCCGAGCAGTACTCGTCGGCGACTCGTTCGTATCCGCAGCCGAAGACCAGGACCTGCACCAGACGGTCGAAGACGACGGCGTCGCCGATCCGGGGCCTGTGGCAGCCGAGCGGGTGCCGGTCCTCACGCGCGGGCAGCAGCGCGAGGAATTGGTCGCGGATCGGGTCGAGAATGCATGATGGGACAGCAGGCACGGATCCCCCGGTGATCATGAAGCGTAGAGAACTCCATGATCGGGTGAACCGTGCCTGCTCTGCTGACACCACCTGAAGCGCCTACTGGCGGACGCTCTAAGCCTGGGAATTCGAAACCATTCGTCACCCAGTTACGGTGGGCGCCCAACCGTTGGACCGAGGAGAGCACGCGATGTGCCAGGCGAAGACCGTGACGCTGTGGCGTCCGACCGGCCCTCAGGAGCTGGCGTCGGGCTGGCGTGCCTGGCCGCCTCGCCTGCCCGAGCAGCCGATCTTCTACCCGGTGCTGAACGAGGACTACGCGATCCGCATCGCACGGGACTGGAACGTGCCGCCTCCGCCGTCGGCTACGTCACCAAATTCGAGGTCGACGCCGCGTTTCGCCGCGCGCTACCCGGTCCAGCAGGCCGACGGACGCACGATCCTCGAGCTGTGGGTGCCAGCCGAGGAGCTGGAGGAGTTCAACCGGCACATCGTCGGCCGCATCGAGGTGGTCCATGAGTTCCGGCCACAGCCCCACACGGTGCCGAGCCCGTGACGGTCTTCCGCTGCGTACGCTGCAACCAGCCCCTCACCGAGTCGCTGACGCTGATGACGCCGTTCCCGACTCGGCCCGAGCCGGTGGAGCAGCAGATCGCGCCGTCCACCATGCCGCGCGGCCGCTACGCCGTCGACCCGGAGCCGTTCGGCGAACCATTCATCCCGAAGACCCGATCGCCGCGATGGCGAACATGACGATGGTCCACGACGGTACGTTCCTCAAGTCGGCGGGTCCGCGTGACACGGTGGTGCTCCATCCCGACGATGCCGTCGCACTCCACAACTCCCCCGAGCGGGAGATGTGGATCGGCGGCTACGGACCGAGCGGCATGTACGGCCCGAACCAGCTGTGCGCGTGCGGCAATCCGGTCGGCACGCTCGTGGCGGACTGCCTCATGCAGAACGAGCTGCACCTCGATCCGTGGCGCACCTGGGCGCAGTCGTAACCACGCCTCGGCTACGGACGTGGATCCGTCCGACACCCCGGAGATCTTGCCCCACCACCGTCGATCCGGCTCGTTGCCGCCCAAGTGATCCCGGCCGCCGGATCCTGGGAGTGGTGGATCGTCGGGTCGGGCGGTGGGTCAGCTGCCGAAGCGCAGCCGGCGGTAACGCTCCCACAGCTCCGGGCGGTCGGCCTTGCCGAAGTACATGTTCAGGAGCATCTCCAGGAGAGTGCTCTCTTCATCGTCGCTCCCCCGCCGGTACCGGCCAGGGTCGGCCTCCACCCAGGCCCTCACCAGCCGTCCGCCGTCCGTGGTCGTCCCGGCGGCCACCTCGAACAGACAGCGGGTCTCGCTGCGGATCACGAAGAAACGGTCGCCTTCGAGGCAGGCGTCCCACTTCTCGTCCATAGTCAGGGCCTGGAGGCCGTGGCGAACCCGCTGCCATTGTCCGGATGTCCACACCAGGTCCGGCACCGGTATCGGCTCCGGCCGCGCGATCAGGGCCGCTTGGGGAAAGTCCGCCCGACGTATGTCCGTCCCGAGCCGCTGCGGCTCCAACCAGCCCGGCAGCGGCTCCACAGCGTCGTACCAGGCCGCCGGGGTGCCCTGAACGCCCAGGCGGAAGGCCAGGATCCCGCCCACGATCGCACACGTCGTGTCGACGTCCCCGCCCGCCGAGGCCGTCGCCCACAGCGCGGCCTCGAAGTTGTCGAAGTGCCTGGCCGCGCACCACAGCGTGAACCGCACCGTGTCACCCGCGCTGACCTGCCGCCCGTTGCCCAGCCGGTGGGCGGCCAACTCCACATGCGGCTGGCCGAGCAGGTCGAGCGCGGTCGACCACGCCATCGCAAACCTTCCCCACCGGGGTCAGCTCCACCACCGGCTGCAACAACTCGTGCGGCGTGATACGGCGGCCCCGACTACGGGCCGCACAGGAGTGGGATCCGCGGGCGGGCGGCAACCGAGCACTGATCTTCCCTACGACGACCCCGCTCCAGCCGATCCCGGTGCCCGCGCTGGACGAGGACGACGACCAGGAGCCGGTCCTGCCTGGTGCGGTGAGCGCCATCGCGTACGATCCCTCGTCGACGGCAGCGGATTGCGGCCAAGCCTACGAGAAGTGGGCGAGCCTACCGGGCCGGACCCCTCTGGACAATCCTCGGCAAGTTGGGCGGGCAGGCCGCGTGGCTGCAGCACGTCGAGACCCCCACCTGTCCGACCTGCGCACGGGAGATGAGCCTCGTCGTCCAGCTCGAGGAGGGACGGGACCACGCCACCGCGATGAACTTCGGTGGCCGCGGCGAGGCCTACGCCTTGGCGTGTGCGCCCTGCGCACCAGCCGTGTTCCTGTGGCAGTGCTGACCACAGCGGCCGCCCGCCCGCCTGCGGACAGCCGAACCGCACTGCAGTAGCTACGCGTGCAGTTCGGGGAACCCGTGTGCTGGGGCTGGAGAGAGGTGCAAGTCGGTCCTCGGGCGCCACCGTTTCGCCAACGACGTTGGCAGGGCAATACAGTTTCCGAGAAACCGGGGCTCTGCCCTGATGACCACGGCATCGGGCACGGGAGGTCCTCCCTCGGGAAGGGCGGCCGTTTGCCTGCGGTGCGCGGTCGCGGGGCGGCAGGATGTACGGGTGCGGGCGAATCGCCCGTGAACCACCGCAGATCGCGTATTCGTGAGGCGAGGAGGTCCCATGCCGGATCCGGATCCGGTCGTCGCGCTGGCCATGAGCGGTGCGACGACCCTGGTGGCCGCGATGGCCACCACTGCGTGGGAGGGGGCTCGAGCGCGCGCCGTGGCGTTGTTCCATCGCCGCGGCGACTCGCGACGCGACGTCGAGGCCCAACTGGAGCGCAGCGCCGGTCGGGTGGAGCTGACGGGGGAGGCTGACCCGGTCCGTGAGGGCGAGATCGTACGGTGGCGCAATGACCTGGTGGACCTTCTGCGGGACCAGCCGGACACCGAGGACGGTCTGCGGGAGCTGATCGACGAGGTCCGACCGCTGCTGCCGACGGCCCAGCAGCAGTGGGCTCAGCACGTCGTCGCGCGTGACGGCGGGTCGGCCTTCGGCGCGTTGGGCCCGGGGAGCAGCGTCAACGTCCACTATCACGCCGGCCCTGGGCATCAGCCGCCCGCGCCGAGCACCTCCTGATGCCCACTCCGCCACAGCCTGAGCCCCACGTTGCTGACAGCATGCAGCAGTTGGTGCGTGCGGAGAACGGCTTCGCCTACGGCGCGGTCGGCGCGTCGATCCACGTCTTCGGCGACGGGGTCCCGCTCTACGTGCTGGAGAACTGGCGCCCCGAGCCGCAGGCGGATCCGGAGTACCTGCGGGAGTTGCCCAGCCGGATGCTCAACTCCCGCTTCGCCGTGGTGCCGTTCACCGGGCGCGAGGCGGAGCTCGCCGAGCTGCGCCGGTGGCGTGCAGCGGGTCCGCGGCTATCGGTGCGCTGGCTGCACGCGCCGGGCGGCCAGGGCAAGACCCGCATGGCGGCCCTGTTCGCAGGCGAGTCGCGCGCAGACGGGTGGAAGGTCGTCAGCGCCGTCCATGGGCCCGGCACCGTTCTGCCGCAGCCGGGCAGCCAGGATTTGCGGCTGGACGGCGCCGCCGGCCTCCTCCTGGTCGTCGACTACGCCGACCGGTGGCCGCTGACCCACCTGACCTGGCTGCTCAGCAACGCACTGCTGCACCAGAGCGCCACACCCACCCGGGTGCTCATGCTGGCCCGCGGTGCCGAGGCCTGGCCCGCCATCAGGGCCGCCCTGGCCGAGCACCAGGCCGCCACCTCCAGCCAGTACTTGGCCCCGCTGCCCGGCGATGGCCAAGAGTCCTCGGAAGCGCGCAGGGAGATGTTCGGTGCGGCTCGCGACAGCTTCGCCGCCCGCTACGCCGTCCCCGCGATCGGGATCGGCGCGCCCGGGCCGCTGAGCGGCCCGGACTTCGGCCTGACCCTGGCGCTGCACATCGCCGCCCTGGTCGCGGTCGACGCCCACGTCGCCGGCCTTCGGCCGCCACGCGACATGGCCGGCCTGACGATCTACCTGCTGGATCGCGAACATCTTCACTGGGCTCGCCACTATGGCGACACCGGCCACGAACTCGGCTCCGCTGAGAGGACGTTCGTCACGCCGCCGGAGGCGATGAACCGGACGGTATTCGCCGCAGCCCTCACCGGCCCGCTCGACCGCCCCACCGGCAGGGTCGTGCTCGGCGCACTGCGCCCGCACCCGTCCCTGCCCGGCGAGCGGATCCTCGCCGATCACGCCGTCTGCTACCCGCCGTCGATGCCGGCCCGGGACACGGTCCTGGAACCGCTTTACCCCGACCGACTCGCCGAGGACTTCCTCGCCCTGACCGTCCCTGGCCACTCGGCCGACTATCCCGCCCGCTCCTGGGCGGTGCCCACCGCGGACACCCTGCTCGGCCGGGACAGTGGCAGCCGCCCACCGGAGTGGACCCCACGCGCCGTCACCTTCCTGGCCGCTGCCGCGGAACGCTGGCCCCACCTGGGCCCGGCATACCTGGAGCCGCTGCTGCGCGCGGACCCGCAGCTGGCCCTGGCCGCCGGCAGCGCCGCGCTGACCGCACTCGCGAACATCCCCATGCTCGACCCGGCCGTCCTCGCTGCCGTCGAGGAACATTTTCCCGACGGGCAGCACAGCGTCCTCGATCCCGGCATCGCGGCCATCACCGAGCGCCTCACCCGTCACCGTCTGGCTGCCACCGACGACCCCGAGCGTCATGCGCTCCTGTACGGGACACTCGCGCGCCGCCGGATGCATGCAGGCCTCCACGCCCAGGCCGCCGCCGCCACCGAGCGGGCCGTGCAGCTGTGGCGACAGCTCGCCGAGACCAACCCCCACCCTTATCAGGCCAACGTAGGCATCGAGCTGTCGAACCTCGGCAACCTCCTGCTGGCAACGGGGCGGGAGGAGGAGGCTGCGGCTGCCGCCGAGGAGGCTGTGGCGATCCTCCGCCCGCTGAGCCGGGACTTTCCAGCCCTGTACGAAGCCGACTTGGCGGGGTCACTGCTCAAGCTCAGTCTCTACCTGATAGCGATGGGGCGGCGGTCGCAGGCCACCACCGCCGCCGAGGAAGTGGTGAACCTCTACCAGCGGCTGTCGGCCGATGACCCCGTCCGGTTCGAGTCCAGACGGGCACGCTCGCTCGACAACCTCGCGTTCTGCTGGTCGACGACGGGCCGGCATGTGGAGGCCGTCGCGGTCGCCGAGCAGGCCGTGGCGGCCTGGCGGCGACTGGCGGACGGGAATCCCGCCGGCTACGACTCCGACCTCCTGGGTTCGCTGTTCACCTTCAGCGGCTGCCTGGTGAACGTCGGGCGGCTCGAGGAAGGCGTGGCTGCCGCCGAGGAGTCCGTGACCATCAGCCGACGCTTGGCGCAGTCCAAACCGGCCGTTGGCGAGCGCGGGCTCGTGTCCGGCCTCTCCCAGTACGGGGCCTTACTGTCACGGGTGGGGCGGCGGGAGGAAGCCGTTGCGGTCGCCGAGGAGGCCGTCGAGCTGTGCCGACGGTTTGCGGAGGCCAACCCCGCCGCGTACGAACGCGAGCTCGGGCGAGCGCTGACCCACCTCGTGCTCTGTCTGACGGCGCTGGGACGGCGCGAGGAAGCCCTGGTCGCCGGGCGTGAGGCGGTCGCCACCTTCCGACAGCTGGCGCACGGCAACCCTGAAAACTACGATCCCCTCCTTGGCATGGCGCTGAGCGACCTGAGCTTCTGCCTGACCTGGGTGGGGCGGCGGGATGAGGCCCTCGCAGCCGCAGAGGAAGCGGTGGCCATCCATCGACGGCTAGCGCGGGCCAACCCGGCCGCGGACGAGGTCTTCCTCGCGCTCGCACTGAGCAATCTCGCCGGCGCCCTGGTGAAGCGCGGACGAGAGCCGGAGGCCACAACGACCGCCGAAGAAGCCGTGACGATCTACCGCCGGCAGACCGCTGAGACCCTGGCTCCTCGTGAGCACGAACTCGCGAGCGCACTGCGCGTCCTCGGGGCGTGCCGACGGCAAGCGGGGCGGCACGCGGAGGCCCTGGCCGCCGCTGACGAGGCAGTAACGATCTGCCGCCGCCTGGCCGCAGGCAACGCCGCCGCCCATGAATCCGACCTCGCGCGGGCACTGTCGGATCTCGGCGCCTACCACGCGATGCTGGGACACGGAGCGGAGGCCGTGGCCGCGGCGCAGGAGGCACTGTCCGTCCGGCAGCGCCTGGCGCGGGCCAACCCCACTGCGTTCGCGGCCGACCTCGCGACGTCCATGGCCAACCTGGGCTTCTATCAGGCGGGCATCGGACGCTACGAGGAGGCCCTGACCAGCACCGAGCGGGCGGTCACTTCCTACCGTCGGTTGGTGGCGGGCGATCGCGCCGCGTACGAGCCCGAACTCGCGCGCTGCCTCTCCCTCTCCGCTTCCATTCGAGGTCGCAGGCCGCAGGGTCTGCAAAGCGCGCTGCGGGAGCTGGAAGAGGCCGTCGCGATCTACCGCGGGCTGGCCACCAAGCTGCCCGAGGCCTTCGAGGGTCAGTTGCGGCAGTGCCTGCTGATGGAGGCCGTGGTACTCGACGGGCTCGGCCGCCGCCAGCAGGCAACTGCGATCCGCCGTGCGCTCACCGGTGACTCAGACCGCTGAGCGCACGCCTCCGGGGCGGGCGCGCAGTGGGCAGGCTCCACTCGGCGCGGCTCGGAAAGCCATCGCCATCGGTCAAGCTGCATACCGGTACTCGGTCGATGACGCCCGTAGGACTCCAGAATTACCTCACAGCTGCTGACCTTGGGCTATGCGCTCGACCGGCGGTCAGGCATGATCGACCCTCATGCTCGTACGGATGATCTACCTGCTCGCCACCCGGATCTTCGCGTGACTCGCTCTGCTGTGCCGACTACCGCCGCGAAGAACGTCGAGATCCTCATCCTGCGGCACGAGGTCACGGTACTGCGCCGCCAGGTCGCCGCGCCGAAGCCCACCTGGCCGGACCGAGCGCTGCTGGCCGCGCTCGCCCGACTCCTGCCCCGGATGCTTCGCGGCCAACGGATCGTCTCGCCTCGCACCCTGCTCGCCTGGCACCAGCGCCTGATCAAGCAGAAATGGACCCAGCCGCCTTCGCCAGGCCGCCCGCCAATGCCCGACGAGCTTCGCAACCTGATCGTCCAGTTCGGCACTGAGAATGCCCGGTGGGGCTTCCGACGCGTCCATGGCGAGCTCCGCCGACTCGGCCATACGGTCAGCGCAGCCACCGTGCGCCGCATCCTGCGCGCCGCCGGCCTCGGCCCCGCACCACGACGTCATGGCACACGCCGCAAGTGGGTCGCCTTCCTCAAAACCCAGGCTCACGGCCTGCTCGCCACCGACTTCTTTTATGTGGACACCATCAACTTGCAGCGGCTTTACGCCCTGTTCGTCATGTAAGTAAGCACCCGCACCGTCCACATCCTCGGCGTCACCCCCCATCCCACCGCCGCCTGGCAACCCAGCAGGCCCGGCAACTACTGTGGCAGCTCGGCGCCGCGCCGCCGACTTCACCCACCTCATCCGCGACCGGGATGCGAAGTTCACCGAAGCGTTCGACGCCGTCTTCGCCAGCGAGGACATCACCGTCGTGAAGATCCCTCCGTCGCAGCCCCAACTGCAACCCGCACGCGGAACGGTTCAGACACTCGTTCCGCGAGGAGTGCACCGACCACCTGCTGATCCTTGACCGAGGCCACGCCGAGAAGATCCTCCACGACTACGCCCGTCACTTCAACAGCCACCGCCCCCACCGGGGCCGCAGCCAGCTCGCGCCCCTCGACGACGCGAACGTCATCTTTTTACCAGCAGCTCGGATCGAACGCAGGCAAGCCGTCGCCGACCTGATCAACGAGTATCGCCGAGCAGGCTGACCACCCGACAAACCCCCAGCTCACGGTCGGTGAAGCGATTTTGAAGCCCTACGGGGAAAGCTGGCGGTGACCGACGGGATGGTCTCCGCCACTCCGGACAAGCAACTCCCCTGGGCCCGTCTGCCGCTCTGGATGACTGGTCGTCCAAAACCTCACCCTCGCCGCCGTGGTCAACCGCTCAGGGCTCGCCCTGGAACCCGAGCACACCGCCCGCGAGGAGGACGACGCCCGCGACGTCCTCAACCACGCCGCCCTTGACCACGTCGACCACCTCGCCAACCTGGAGGTGATGCCCGACACCGCCGTCGACCACGTCCGCCGCGGCCTCACCGCCCGCCTCGACCGCACCACCGAAACCCCCGACGGCACCACCGCTGACACCGCCTACCGCCAGCTACGGCGCGAGGTGATAGCCGTCCAGAGCACCGAGCTGCACCGCCTCTAGAGGAGCACCGCATCAGCGACACCACCCGCCGCCGCCTCCAGCACGATCTCGACCGCGAGGAGGCCGCCCTCGGCATCGGGTGACAGGCGCCCGGGTGGCGCCGGATCACGCGGCGCGCACCGGCCTGGTCGACGTCTCCAGCGCGGCACCGGCCTGGTCGGCCAGGGTCACCGCGACGAGCAGGGCCTGCCGGCCGGGCTTGCTGCCGGGCACGGCGTCGAGCATGAACCGGCCGATGTACCGGCCGTTGCCGAACACCCTCAGTTCCACCTCCTCGCCGGGCATTCCCAGCTCGTCGGTCGCCCAGATCCTGCGGCCGACCACGATGGAGCCGTCGGGCTCCAGGCGCGGCGGTCGGCCGAGCAGGGAACCGGGTTCGAAGCGGCAGCCCCGCAGCCCCAGCAGGTCGACCAGTTCGGCCCGTACGTGGTCCACCACGGCGGGCGCCGGCCTCGACCGCGCCATGACCGCGGCCTCGTGGATCCGGTCGAGGTGACCGGCGTCGGTGACGGCGATGACCTCGAACCGCCGGGCGCGCGCGGCCAGCTGGGACACCGCCAGCCCGACCGCCAGCAGCAGCACCGCGGTGGTGATGTCGGAGGAGTTGCTGATGGTGAACCGCTCGTAGGGGCGGGTGAAGAAGAAGTCGAACCATGCGGCGGCGCTCAGCGCGGCGACCGCGCCCGCCATCCGGTGTCCCACGGCCGCCACCGTGACCACCGCGACCACCAGCAGCAGGGCGACGTTGGTGTTGGCCAGGTGCCCACGCAGCGGCAGCAGCACCGCGCTCACCGCGAGTGGGATCGCGGCGGCCGCCACCAGTGATAGCGGCCCCCTCATCTCGTATCGGCGCATCACGCACACCTCCGGATTCCGGTGTACCAGGACGCAGGCCGGGCGCAAGCTGCAGAACATCCCCTTAACGGGATCCTTGCGGGCACCGGGTCGCGACGCGCTCACGACCTCGGCGGCCCGGGCAGCGGGCGGGGGCGACGATGGTAGTGAGACGTCCGTGTCCGAAGGAGGGCGCCGTGCCTCGCGCGGCACCGACGTGGTGATCGCCTACGTCGAGGACTACGGCCGGCCGCTGACCCGCCAGATGGCGGAGGGGCTGGAGACCGTCCCCCACAGGACCGTGCCCTACCGCGGTACCGCGTTCACCGAGATGGATCTCGACGCGGTCCTCGCTCGTCGGCCCCAAGTGGCCCTGGTCGACGAGCTCGCGCACACCAACGTCCCCGGCTGCCGGAACGAGAAGCGCTGGCAGGACATCGAGGAACTCCTGGACGCCGGCATCGACGTCATCTCCACGGTCAACATCCAGCACCTGGAGTCGCTCAACGACGTCGTGGAGCAGATCACCGGCATCCGGCAGCGCGAGACCGTCCCCGACGACGTGGTACGCCGCGCCGACCAGATCGAGCTCGTCGACATGTCCGCCGAGGCGCTGCGTCGGCGGATGGCCCACGGCAACATCTACCCGCCGGAGAAGATCGACGCCGCACTCGCGAACTTCTTCCGGGTCGGCAACCTGACCGCCCTGCGGGAGATCGCCCTGCTCTGGGCGGCCGACCGGGTCGAGGAGGCCCTGCTGCGGTACCGCAAGGGCCACGGCATCCAGCGGCCGTGGAGCACACGCGCGCGTGTTCTGGTCGCTCTGTCCGGCGGCCCCGAGGGCGACACGCTGATCCGGCGGGCCAAGCGCACCGCCTCCCGCGGAGCGGGCGGCGAGTTCCTCGCGGTGCACGTCGCCCGCGACGACGGGCTGGCCGGCTCCTCCCCGACCACCCTGCTCGCCCACCAGAGGGCCCTGGCGGAGAGCCTGGGCGGCAGCTGGCACACCGTCGCCGGCCACGACCCGGCGCGAGCGGTGCTGGACTTCGCCCGCGAGGTCAACGCCACCCAGATCGTCATCGGAGCCACCCGCCGCAGCCGGCTCAAGAACCTCTTCAGCCGCGGCACCGGCGAAGCGATCATCGAAGGCTCCGGCGACGACATCGACGTCTACGTCGTCACCCACGCCGAGGCCGCCCATGGCCGGTTCCTGCACCACCACCGGCCCTACCAAGAGGGTTGACCACGACCTTTCCGACCGAGGAGGGCCGCCCACGGGAAACGTTTCGGACAACCGTTGGTCTCACGCGCATGACGTCGCCGTCAAAGCCGCATCAAGGTTCCGATTCACCCGTATGGAACGCGTCAGGAAACGATGACACGTTCCATACGGGTGGTTTGCTGCCCTCTGCCGGTTCGTCCGCCGGTGCCGCGCACACCTCCGGGTCATGCCCTGCGGCGTCCCCCACCTCCCCCACCTGGTGGAACTCATGCTCGATCTCGTGTTCGTCGGCCTCACGGTTGCCGTGTTCGCCGTCATCGCTCTGGTCGCGAAGGGGGTGGAGAAGCTGTGAGCGCCGAGAACCTCGCAGGTCTCATCGTCGCCGTCGCTCTCGTCGGCTACCTCGTCGTCGCGCTGATCTTCCCGGAGAAGTTCTGATCATGAGCGCCACTCTCGCGGGCTGGCTGCAGGCGCTCGCCCTCGTCGGCGCGCTGGCCCTGTGCTACCGCCCCCTCGGCGACTACATCGCCAAGCTTCTGACCTCCGCCAAGCACCTCAGATTCGAGCGCGGCATCTACAAGCTGATCGGCGTGGACGGTGACGCCGATCAGCGCTGGCCGGTGTACCTGCGCTCGGTGCTGGCCTTCTCGGCCGTCTCCGTACTCTTCCTCTACGCCCTGATCCGCCTGCAGACGCACCTGCTGCTCAGCCTCGGCGTTCCGCAGATGGAGGCCCATCAGGCCTGGAACACCGCGATCTCGTTCGTCACCAACACCAACTGGCAGTCCTACAGCGGCGAGTCCGCGATGGGCCACCTGGTGCAGATGGCGGCCCTCGCGGTGCAGAACTTCGTCTCCGCCGCCGTCGGCATCGCCGTCATGGCCGCGCTGATCCGCGGGTTCATGCGGAACAAGACCGACCGGGTCGGCAACTTCTGGGTCGACCTCACCCGCATCACGCTGCGCCTGCTGCTGCCGATCTCGATCGTGCTCGCCCTGGTGCTCGTGGCCAACGGTGTGGTGCAGAACTTCCACGGCTTCCACGAGATCACCGGCCTGGCCGGTGACGTGCAGAAGATCCCGGGTGGGCCGGTGGCCTCCCAGGAGGTCATCAAGGAGCTCGGCACCAACGGTGGTGGCTTCTACAACGCCAACTCGGCGCACCCGTTCGAGAACCCGACCGGGTTCACGAGCTGGCTGGAGGTCTTCCTCCTTCTGGTGATCCCGTTCGCGCTGCCGCGCACCTTCGGCCGGATGGTGGGCGACAACCGTCAGGGCTACGCGATCGTCGCCGTGATGGGACTGTTCTGGGTAGCCTCGGTCGCCCTGCTGACCTTCGCCGAGTCGCAGCACCACGGCACCGCCCTGCAGGCGGCCGGCGGCGCGATGGAGGGCAAGGAGCAGCGCTTCGGCATCGCCGCCTCCACGCTGTTCGCCGCCTCGACGACGCTGACCTCGACCGGCGCGGTGAACTCGTTCCACGACTCATTCACCCCGCTGGGTGGCGGTGTCACGATCTTCAACATGATGCTGGGCGAGATCGCTCCCGGCGGTGTGGGCTCCGGCCTGTACGGGATGCTGATCCTCGCCGTGGTCGCGGTGTTCGTCGCCGGTCTGATGGTCGGGCGCACCCCCGAGTACCTGGGCAAGAAGCTCGGCGGCCGGGAGATGAAGTTCGCCTCCCTCTACATCCTCACGACCCCTGCCCTGGTGCTGGTCGGCACCGGTATGGCGATGGCCCTGCCGGGTGAGCGGGCCGGGATGCTCAACTCGGGCGCTCACGGCTTCTCCGAGGTGCTGTACGCCTTCACCTCCGCGAGCAACAACAACGGTTCGGCGTTCGCCGGCATCACCGTCAACACCGACTGGTACGACACCGCGCTGGGCCTGTGCATGGTGCTCGGCCGCTTCCTGCCGATGGTGTTCGTGCTGGCGCTGGCGGGCTCGCTCGCCCAGCAGCAGCCGGTCCCGGCCACCCCGGGCACCCTGCCCACCCACAAGCCGCTGTTCGTCGGGCTGCTGTCCGGTGTCGTCCTGATCGTCGTCGGCCTCACCTACTTCCCGGCCCTGGCCCTCGGACCGCTCGCAGAAGGTCTCCACTGATGTCCACCACCCACAACCCCGCACCGGTCGACCACAGCACGACCCCCCACCGAGTCCAGAGCGGCCTCCTCGACCCCAAGCTCATCGTCACCTCGCTCCCCGACGCGGTGAAGAAGCTCGACCCCCGGGTGATGATCAAGAACCCGGTCATGTTCGTGGTCGAGGTCGGCTCGGTCGTCACCACGATCTCCGCGATCGCCAACCCGAGTGTCTTCGCCTGGGCCATCACCGTCTGGCTCTGGCTCACCACGGTCTTCGCCAACCTGGCCGAGGCCGTCGCCGAGGGCCGCGGCAAGGCCCAGGCCGACACCCTGCGCAAGACCAAGACCGAGTCCGTCGCCCGCCGGCTCACCAACTGGCCGGCCACCCAGGACGAGGAGGAGGTCCCGGGCACGGCCCTCCAACTCGGCGACCACGTCGTCGTGGAGGCCGGGCAGATCATCCCCGGCGACGGTGACGTCGTCGAGGGCGTCGCGTCCGTGGACGAGTCGGCGATCACCGGTGAGTCCGCGCCGGTGATCCGCGAGTCCGGCGGTGACCGCAGCGCCGTCACCGGTGGCACCAAGGTGCTGTCCGACCGGATCGTGGTGAAGATCGCCTCGGAGCCCGGCAAGTCGTTCATCGACCGGATGATCGCCCTGGTCGAGGGCGCCGCCCGGCAGAAGACGCCGAACGAGATCGCGCTCAACATCCTGCTGGCCTCGCTGACCATCGTCTTCCTGGTCGCCGTGGTGACCCTGCAGCCGATGGCCACCTACGCGGGCGCCCCGCAGTCGATGATCGTCCTGGTCGCCCTGATCGTGGCGCTCATCCCGACCACCATCGGCGCGCTGCTGTCCGCGATCGGCATCGCCGGCATGGACCGCCTGGTCCAGCGCAACGTGCTCGCGATGTCCGGGCGCGCCGTCGAGGCCGCCGGCGACGTCAACACCCTGCTGCTCGACAAGACCGGCACCATCACCCTGGGCAACCGCCAGGCCGCCGAGTTCCTGCCCGCCGAAGGCGTCGAGATCGGTGACCTGGCGGACGCCGCGCAGCTGTCGTCGCTGGCGGACGAGACCCCCGAGGGCCGCTCGATCGTGGTCCTGGCCAAGACCGAGTACGGTCTGCGGGCCCGTGCCCAGGGCGAGCTCGCGCACGCCACCTGGGTCCCGTTCACCGCCCAGACCCGGATGTCGGGCGTGGACGTGGACGACACGCAGGTCCGCAAGGGCGCGGCGGGCTCGGTCGCCAACTGGGTGACCGACAACGGCGGTTCGGTCGGGCCGGACGTGGCACAGCTGGTGGACGGCATCTCCGCCGCCGGCGGTACGCCGCTGGTGGTGGCCGCGAAGTCCGGCGACCAGGCTCCTCGCGTTCTCGGGGTGATCTACCTCAAGGACGTGGTCAAGGAGGGCATGCGGGAGCGCTTCGACGAGCTGCGCCGGATGGGCATCAAGACCATCATGATCACGGGCGACAACCCGCTGACCGCCAAGGCGATCGCGCAGGAGGCCGGCGTGGACGACTTCCTCGCCGAGGCCACGCCCGAGGACAAGATGGCCCTGATCAAGAAGGAGCAGGAGGGCGGCAAGCTGGTCGCG